>CBETNY010000008.1:0-16822 GCA_965537275.1 uncultured bacterium
GGTGGGTTTGACGTACACTTCCATGCCATTGCTTAAAGTCCATTTTTGGTACAGCGTATCGATGGTTTCAATGTTGGTAATTTTCCCGGCTTTTGGTTGGGTTGGCAAAAGGGGTGCGCTCAACACTTTGTCGATATAGGGTTTTAACTGTGCTGTTTTTTCATTTTTTATTAAATTAAGAATGTCCTGTTTGGTAGGTGTTTTTACACCTTCTTTATCGGGTGCTGTTATTAAGACAACCAAATTGCTGTCGGTTATCCATTGTTTGGCCAGGTGGTTTACTTCGTTCAGGTGAATGGTTGGCAACAATTGTTTAGCCAGCTTGTATTCGTTTTCGATGCCGGGGATGGGCGCATTGGTGAGAAAATGGTTCACGTATTCTTGAATTAATCGCGCAGAATTGGTTTTATCTTTTTCGGCTAAAGAACGTTCGTAACGGCGTTGTAGATTTTTTAACTGACGTTGGAATTCGGTTTTGGTAAAGCCATAGTCGAGTACTCTTTTGTCTTCGTCCAGCAGGACTTTCAACGCTTTATCAATTTGGTTGTCTTTTGCTATTGCAAATCCTGTATAGGCATCGGTGGTACGGCCCAGAAAGGAACCATAGCCTGCTCCCGCATAGATAAATGGTGCGGTGGGATTTTGTGTTATCTCGTTGAGCCGGGCGGCCATCATCTGGTTATAAAGTTGACTTTTTAAATAGTTGCGATAATCGTTGACCGTTTTTACAGGTTTTTTTGGGTGTTTGTAAAAAACTACCACTTGGTTGTTCGTAGCCTCTTTGTCTTTGGCAATGGCCACCAAAGGTTCTTTGTTGTCGGGAATGCCATAAATCACCCGTTTCTTTTCCGGAGTAGGGTTTTGGATGGTTCCAAAATGTTTTTGAATCAGGTGTTGAATGCTGTCGGGCCGGGCATCACCTACCACAATAACCGCCATTAAATCGGGACGATACCAATCGTGGTAAAACCGGCGGATGGTTTCGTAGTGGGAGGTGTCGATAACCGCCATTTTACCGATGGGCAATCTCTTTGCATAGCGTGAGCCATTTAGAATGACAGGGATGTATTGTTTCATCATCCGGTCCTGGGCGCCCAAACCCAAGCGCCATTCCTCTTTTACCACTCCTCTTTCTTTGTCAATTTCATCCCCTTCGAGAACAACATTGTGGGCCCAGTCTTCTAAAACCAGTAAGGCACTATCGATTAAACTATACCTGTTGGTGGGCATTTGAAGCATGTAAATGGTTTGGTCGAAGGAGGTGGATGCATTGAGGTGTGCCCCAAATTTAACGCCGCTGGCCTCGATAAAATCAACCAGGGCCGATTTTTTAAAATGTTTGGTTCCATTGAAGCACATGTGTTCCAGTAAGTGGGCAAGTCCCTGTTGATCATCGGTTTCGCAAATGGAACCCGCATTGATTACCAGGCGCAATTCGAGACGATTCTTCGGCTCTTTATTTTGTTGAATGTAATAGGTAAGACCGTTATTAAGTTTCCCGATTTTCACCTGCGGATCAATGGGTAAATTGTCTGTTAGGCTTTGGGCATAATTGCTGCTAAGGGTAGCAAAAATAAAAAGCAATAAAAAAGCAGTTCTTTTAAACATAATTTGTTGAATTTTAAAAATATAATTAAAGTTATACGATTCAAAAGTACAAGAAATTTTTAATAGTTCCCTTTTAATTGAAAAAGTTTCAGTAGGTTTGAAGCCGGAAAAATTAATATGAAAACAAAAGATAATTTGGTACTGACTCTGGATGCGGGAGGTACAAATTTGGTATTCTCTGCGGTTAAAAACGGTAAGGTGTTGAACGAAAGTGTTCACTTGCCTACCCTTTCGGGAGATTTGGAAGAATTTTTAACAAAACTGGTAACGGGGTTTACTCAATTGCAGCAAAAGCTCAATCAGGACATCACGGCCATTAGTTTTTGTTTTCCCGGACCTGCCGATTATGAGAACGGAATTATCGGTGATTTGGAAAATCTTCCTTTCTTTAGGGGAGGGGTGGCATTGTCACGAATGTTAGAGAACCAGTTTCATGTTCCGGTTTTTATCAATAACGATGGTGATTTGTTTACTTTGGGGGAAGCCCTCGGTGGTTTGTTGCCCGAAATAAATGAAAAATCCGAAAAGAAATTCAAAAATTTGTTGGGAGTGACCCTGGGAACCGGTTTTGGCGGTGGATTGGTGCAGAGTAGCCGGCTTTATCGTGGTGATAATTCGGCAGCTGCTGAGGTAAATCGCATGAGTAATTTTCTTGATCGTAACGAAAGTGTGGAAGAGGTTTTGAGCATCAGGGGATTGAAATTTTTATATGCCCAAAAAGCGGGCTTCAGCCCGGAGGAAGTGCCCGAACCATTCGAGATTTATAAAATTGGTATGGGACAATCGGAAGGCAATCGTGAAGCAGCCCTTGAGGCCTGGAGAATTTTTGGTACGGTTTTAGGCGATGCTTTGGCGAATGCCGTGAGCTTGACCGATGGTTGTGTGGTGATTGGAGGAGGTTTGTCGGGTGCACATGAATTGTTTTTGGAGCATGCAGTGAACCAGATGAATGGTAGTTTCCAAAAAAAGGATCACAGCCGTGTTGACCGGATGGAGATGAAAGCCTACAACTGGGAAAATGAAGCAAGTCAAGCTGAATTTTTGAAAAATGAAGCTGTTTTGATTGATGTTCCTTTCTCAAACGAAAAGCAGAAATATTTTCCTTTAAAGAAAATTGCTGTGGGCGTTAATCGTTTAGGGACTTCCGAATCGGTGGCAATTGGCGCTTATGCGTTTGCTGTAAATCACCTGTAAAGCAGTCGGCTAAAGGATTAAGTCGTCCCAGGTAAAACAGATATCAAATCCGGATTTTTTAAGGTATTGGCATAGTTTGTTTTTGGGCCATTCGCTGCTAATCAATACAAAGTCTCCACCCCAGGCTCCCAACGATTTTACCTGAAAAGGGGCTTTTGCAAATAGTTTCTCTTTTACCGTAGGTAATCCCATTACCTTAGCAATAATTTTTTCGTGTTCGTCAATCAGCCGGTTAAAACTTTTTAGGTCGCTGGTTTGCGTTATTTCATGGCTGATGGCTGAAATACGTTCGAGAACATCCGGTGAAAACCGCGCGTTATTTTTAAAATATCTAATGCTTTCGGCGGTACGTTGTTTATGGCCCAGGTAAACAAAATACAGATGATGACGAAAAGGAGGATTAAAACGGACCGGCTGTACCGCCGGCCGGCCATTTTTCAGGCTATAAAGAATGGGTCCATCGGCCCGGGCACAGGCGATGTCGTAAGCTGATCCTCCCCAAATGGAAAACTGCAACGCGTAGGGGTCTACTTGTGCCCAGCGGGCCAAATTGGCTAGCAGGGTTGAACTGGATCCAAACCCGAATTCAGGATTAAATTCGAGCCTGGTGTGCACTCGGAATGATTGATTTCCGTTTAAAAAATCGGGATTGAGTTGTCTGATGGCCTGAAGAATATTCGTCAACTTGTGCGAGAGTTCCTGCCGGGTGCTTTCCACATCCTTTAAATTAGGAAGCGTATGTCGCGATCGAAACCAATTGCCCTGAGGATGATCGGCAGTCCAGATTAGTTCGGCTTGCTTGCTTTGTATTTGTTCAACATGCAACGATTGGCCCTGTTTTAAAGGGAGCGCGAGGCCTTGCGCCCCTTTCATCACAAGATATTCTCCGGTTACCAAAAGTTTTCCGTGTGCATACCATGATTGTTGTTGAGTCATTTGGCAGAACGGAGTTTTTGAATAAATTGGCCCACTTCGGCAAATGAGACTTTTCGATCGGAAAAATGTTGCTTGGCCTTTTCTTTTTCCTGGGCACTTGCCTGATAATAGTTCAGAATGTTCATCAAGTGCATTTTCATGTGGCCTGCCTGAATTCCTTTGGTGACCAGTGACCGGATTGCCGCAAAATTGTTGGCTAAACCGGCAGCGGCAGTAATCATCATCAGCTCACGGGCCGAAGGTTTTCCCAACATCTCAAGGGAGTGTTTTGCCAATGGATGCAGCGAAGTGAGTCCTCCCACCGTACCTAATGCCAACGGGATTTCCAGCCAATATTTAAACGTATGATCCTTGAGTTCAACATGCGACAGACTTTGGTATTTCCCTGTGCGGGCGGCATAAGTATGGCCGGCTGCCTCAATGGCCCTGAAATCATTTCCGGTAGCAATGGCTACTGCATCAATTCCATTAAAAATTCCTTTGTTATGGGTGGTGGCCCGGTAGGTGTCGATTTCAGCAATCTTTACGGCAGTAGCAAATTTATGGGCAAATTGTTCGCCGCTGAGCTGTTCATCAATGGAATCAAGCGCTTCAAAATCACATTCGACCCATGCTTTTACCAAACATTGCGGGGTGTAATTTGACAGTATTGACATGATGATGGTAATGTCCCTTTCTTCTTTGTCAAAAATCGGATGATGGGCCATAAATTCGCGCATACTGCGTGCAAATTCTTCAAGACATGAATTGATAAAATTAGCACCCATGGAATCTTTGGTTTCGAAGTTTACCTTAAGCTGATAGTAATTTTGCAGCTCGGCGGTTTTGTCTACCAATTCAATACTCAGTATGCCGCCTCCACGTTTTTCCATGTTGGCGGTAATGTGTTGGGTGTTTTCTATCAGTACCTGTTTTAATTCGTCAAATACCCGATAAAGTTTTTCTTTTTGACCTGCCCACTGAAAATGAACCTGCCCCTCTTTAATAGTATCAATTACTTCAGCTTTAAAGCCACCGTGTTCCGACCAAAAACGTGCGCTTGAGGAGGCTGCGGCCACCACCGAACTCTCTTCAATCACCATAGGCACCACATAGGTGTTTCCGTTAACCATTACGTTGGGAGCTACCCCGTAAGGGATGTAAAAGTTGGTCAGGGTGTTTTCGCTGAATTCGTCAAAGATTTTCTGTTTTTCGGTATCCGCATACCAGAAACTTTTGAGCAATTCAATGGTTTCCACTTGGTTATCCATTAACTCTGCCACAAGTTTCAGCTTATCTTCCTTCAGGAGCTTTGAGAAGCCTTTTATAATTAAATCTCTTTTCCTTCTTCGTGCCATAGATTAGGATGTTTCATCCAAAAAATATCAAGCTTGTCGGCAAATTTAAGTTAAATTCCATTTTCTTTGGCATGAAATTAATAATGATTGATTAACAGGTATTTAACTGTTGGGTGGAAAATGAAAAAGCCTAAATAAAAAAAGCCGCCCCACAGGACGGCTTCTTTTTTAGATCGTACATTTAATATTCATCTTCATTAAAAAAGAAGTCCTCCTTGGTAGGATATTCGGGCCAAATGTCTTCAATTTTTTCATAGACCTCGCCTTCATCTTCAATTTCCATTAAATTTTCTGTTACCTCTGAGGGAGCACCCGTACGGATACACCATTCAATGAGCTCATCCTTGGTGGCAGGCCAGGGCGCATCCTCTAACTTTGAAGCCAATTCCAACGTCCAATACATTGCTTAAAATTTAGGGTTAAAATTTTTGCAAAAGTAATTTTTTTTTAATACAGGACAAGAGTTGTTGAAAAAAGAATTTTTTTAAAAAGAAATCGTTAGGAATTTGGTTTCCAAAGGAGCTCTTCAACGCCAAAATCGTAGGTGAATTTGCGGGCCAGTATAAAAAGATAATCAGATAACCGATTTAAATATTGAATGTTAATGGGTGGAACCGGATATTCCTCATTCAGCTTAATGGTGAGTCGTTCTGCACGCCGGCAAACAGTACGGGCCACATGACACATCGAAACGGTAGGATGTCCTCCGGGAAGTACAAATGCAGTTAGCTCGGGAAGCTGCTCACTTATAACATCAATTTCTTTTTCGAGTAATGAGACATCGGCGTTGCATAATTCGGGAAGTTTTTGCAGGATTTCTCCGTCGTTTTTGGCCAAAGCGCTTTCGAGCGTAAACAGGTTGTTTTGTATTTCGAGTAGGATTTTTTTTGTGTGAGGGTCGATTTGCTGATCGCGAATAAGTCCCACAAAAGCGTTGAGCTCGTCCACGGTTCCGTAGGCCTCTATACGGATGTGATATTTGGGAACCCTTTTTCCACCAATTAACGAAGTAGTTCCCTTATCACCTGTTTTGGTATAAATTTTCCATTCTTTGGCCATGGTTATGCAGGTGCTTCTTGGGTTTGACTTACGCGGATGATGTTTTGATTTTGTTCGTCCGATTCGATTTTGCCATCACGCAAGCGGATAATCCGGTGTGCATGTTCGGCAATATCTTCTTCGTGGGTAACCAGCACAATGGTGTTTCCCTGGGCATGAATCTCTTCGAGTAGTCCAATAATCTCAACTGAAGTTTTCGAATCGAGGTTTCCGGTGGGTTCATCAGCCAGAATGATGGAGGGCTTGTTGACCAACGCACGGGCAACGGCTACCCTTTGTCGTTGTCCGCCCGAAAGTTCATTGGGACGGTGGTTCATCCGGTCGGCCAGTTGAACACTCTCAAGGGCACTGGTAGCCATTTCGATGCGTTCTTTTTTGCCAATTCCTGCATAGATCAGCGGTAGCATGACATTTTCGAGGGCCGTGGAACGTGGAAGCAAATTGAAGGTCTGAAAAATAAATCCGATTTCCTTGTTGCGGATATCTGCCAATTCGTTATCGGTTCGTTTGCTCACGTCATGACCGTTGAGAAAATAATGTCCGCTAGTGGGTGTGTCGAGGCAACCCAAAATGTTCATCAGGGTCGATTTTCCCGATCCGGAAGGCCCCATCATGGCTACAAATTCATTCTTGTTAATGTGCATGCTTACCTCTTGTAATGCACGGACAACTTCAGTCCCTACCTGATAATGTCGTGATATTTTATCGAAGCGAATAATTTCTTGTGCCATGAGTCTTTATTTGTGAACAAAGGTAAGAAGATTGTTTTAAAAATTACCGGTGTTATTTTCAATCACAATTTTTTTTCGTGGTTGAATACGGATTACTGTTCTAACAATTTTTTTCCTCCGTTACCTACCCAAACATGCTGATCGAAAATGCTTTTCACCCCATCCTCGTAGTCGTCAAAGTGTTTGCATTTTTTGATTTTGCCAAATACTTTTCCGGGGTTGTCGAACGAAAGCGCCAGGTACGACCACATCTCTTTCATCACATTAATGGCCTGGTAGCGGTCATTCATTTTTTTACGATAGGCCAAATAGAGGTCGTTCATAAAATGATAAAGAATGGAAGTGGTATTTTGGGGAAGTTCCAGGCCTTTTAATTGAGCCGGTAAAAAGGGATCGGCCAACAAGCCTCGTCCGAGCATCCACCGGTGAACACTTTGAAACCTGGTTTTGAAAAAATCAAAATCAGCCGGCGAAAACAGGTCGCCATTGTATACCAGTGGCCGGTTGATTTGTTCAATGTGTTGTTTGAATACCGACCAGTTTACGGGGCCTTTGTACATCTGTTTGCCTAAGCGGGCATGGACAATTAATTCATCAATCGGATAGTCATTAAATACCGGAACCAAGGCGGAAAATTCATCCGTCGAGTGATATCCCAACCGGCATTTTATGGAAAGCTTTACAGGGAGTGCCGGCATTATTTTATCAAGAATTTCACGGATTGTTTGCGGGTAGGGGAGAAGCCCTGAACCTCTTTTTTTATGAGCTACCCGTGGAAAGGGACAACCCAGATTCCAGTTGATTTCGTTGAAACCACCCTCAGCACAAATCTTGGCGAATCGTAGTATTTCGTCGCCGTCTTTACTCAAAATTTGAGGAACAACCTTGATTCCGTTATGCTGAAGTTGTTCGAGGTCAACCTTTTTTGCCGGGCTGAGTATCTCCTGCTGCACACTGCTGAAGAAAGCCGTAAACATTTTGTCGATCCCCTCGAAATGGCGGGTATAAACTTCGCGGAAAACAGCCGTTGTGATTCCCTGGAAAGGTGCCAAATAAAAAAGGGGTTCTTGTTGCATGGTCTGGAACTAAGGTATGATTGGCTATGCCATGCCAATGGCGACAAACGGGTTGTTTACTTTTTCCGATCCAATGGTCGTATGAGGCCCGTGGCCTGGATATACAACCGTTTCATCGGGTAAAGTGAAGAGTTTTTCCCAGATGCTTTTTTGAAGGACATCGTAATCACCTGTGGGTAAGTCGGTTCTTCCGATGCTCTGGTTAAACAACACGTCACCGGAAATCACAATCCCTGTTTCAGCATGGTATAAACAAACGCTGCCATCGGCATGTCCGGGTGTAGCCAGGACTTTTAAGGTGTTGTTACCAAAAGTGATTTTTTGATTGTCTTTGAGGGGAATGTCGATGGCTTTGGTTTGGCTGAGCGGTAATCCAAAACGAGCGGCACTGTCAATGGCCCGATCAATAAAAGGTTGTCCGTCGGGATGGGCTGCCAATTTTATGTTGTAGAGGCTGCTGACAGCATGGTTGCCCAACAAATGATCCACATGACTGTGAGTATTAATAATCATTTGAGGGTGTAAATTATTTTCTTGGATAAAAGTTTCCAATGCCTTGGTCTCCGAATCATCGGCAACAGCCGGATCAATAAGAACACATTCTCCGCTGGCATCATAAAGCACGTAAGCATTTACCTGGAAAGGATTAAAAACAAATTTCTTAATTTGTAGCATGGTTGATAAATTTAAGCCACAAAAGTAATACATCCTGTTCGATTTTTATGTCGGGTTTGTTTGCGTATTCCGATTCGTGGGCGAAGTGGATTTTTATCCACCTACAAGTCTAAAATCTTTTCTATTTTAGCATGCTGGTAAAGGTTTTTATTTGAATACATAAATTCTGGAATGAACTTGAAAAGGAGACTTTGGGTAATCTTTACCGGCATCATACTCATGATGCCGACTGTACCGCTCATGGCCCAGTTTTACAATGGTTCCAACATGACTTTTGGGAAAAACAGGGTACAGTACAAGGATTTTTTATGGACCTTTTACAAACTCGATGATTTTGATGTCTATTTTTATCGCAACGGGGCACCGCTTGCCAAATACGTATCGCAGTATGCCGCCAAACAACTTCCGTTACTTGAAAACAAAACCGGTGTAGAGCTTGAGAAGAAGATAAAATTTATTGTATACAATAATCTTACCGATATGCAGCAAACGAACATCGGTTTAGAGGAAGACGGAAACCAAACGGAGGAGGGTGGTTTCAGGAAGGTGATGAACTATAAAGTACTGCTGTATTTTGACGGGAATTATATTCATTTTCAACAAGCAATCAGGAAGGCCATTGTCCGGGTGCTTTTCGATGAGCTAACCATGGCCGGTCAGCCCCTTGGTGCGTTGGCTACTACTTCCCAGCTTAGTATTCCCGATTGGTTTAAGGAGGGATATGTTTCGTTTATGGCGGTCCCCTGGAACACGGAATTGAATGGCCGGATTGAAGATGGGTTTTTAAATGGCCGTTTTAAACGCTTAAACGACTTGCCCGCTTCGGAAGCGGTTTATGCCGGGCATGCATTTTGGCAGTATGTTTCCGATCGATACGGACTTGCTACGGTAAACAATTTGGTTAGGATGACGGCCATTAGCAAAAGTATTCAAAAAGCGGTGAGAAGTGTGCTGGGCTCTCGTTTGAATGCGTTGTTAAAGGCTTGGAGGAAGCATTACGAAGGGGTGTTTAGGGCTTTCGAATCGGAAACGGAGATGCCCGCAAAGCCGCTTGCGCTGCACTATCACCGTGATGTGAAAACCGGCCAGCCTCATTTGAGTCCCGATGGGCGCATGCTGGCCTATACCACCAACGAGTCGGGCCGATACAAAATCATGCTCTATAACTTGGTTACCCATAAACAAAAAAAGATATTTGCCAAAGGACAGGTGGTGGATACCCCGGTGGATTACACTTACCCTATTCTGGCCTGGCATCCTACGGGTCAATTATTGGCTTTTGTGCTGGAAGATAAAGGAAATCCATGGCTTTATTTTTATAATTTTAATCATCACCGGCTCACGCGCCAACTTTTGCTAAATGTGCAAAAGGTCTTGGATATCGCTTATTCTGATGATGGTAGTCTCCTCATTGTTTCAGCCATCCAAAACGGACAATCCGACTTGTTTATTTATCACGTGGCCTCCAGGGCTTTTGATCAAATAACCCATGATATTGCCAGCGACCTGCAGCCCCGGTTTCTTCCCCATTCGCACATGGTTATCTTCAGTTCCAACCGGTTGAGCGATACGTTGAGTTTGAAATCAGATCAAAACACCCCGTTTTCTAATCATTTTGATTTGTTCTTGTACGACTACGAGTCGAAAAAGCTTCTTTTGAAGCGATTGACAAATACACCACTTGTTGATGAAACTGCTCCGGAACCGGTTTCTAAACGGAGTTTTTTATACCTAAGCAATGAACAGGGTGTCCGCAATGCCAGATTTGGAGTAATCGACAGTACGGTGCTTTCGGTGGATACAACCATTCATTATCGCTATTTTGCCAGAACCGGAGCGTTGAGTAATTATTCTCAAAATATTGAAGAACAACATGTATTTCCTTCTGCTTCAAAAAAAACTTTGGTGATGCTCCACCGGGGTCTTTGGAAAATTTATCTGGTGCCGGTGAATCAAGCACAGTCTCCCACTTCCATGAAGGTAAGCCTTGCTCCTTTTCAAAAAAGAAATCGCGAGATTCTTGCCCGTAAACAGCAAGAATTGGAAAAAAACTCGCAACAACTGCAGGCTGCTGAAGTGCAAGCTCATTTTAAGAGGAAGCATTTCAGAATGGTTTATCTTGATGACAAAGGGCACGAACGAATTGGTGAAGCCCCTATACAAAGGGGGCGTCATCCGTTGCCGGGAGGTGGTTATGGCATTGGAAATTTTATGGATGATGCCGGTCATTACCACTTTCCAAAAAGGAGAAATTATTATGTTCAAATGTATTTAAACGGCATGGTGAGCCAGTATGATTACAACTATCTGACAACCTATTATCAGGCTTACACGGGTGGGAATGGGGCTGTGTATACCAATCCGAATTTTAATATGGCTTATAAAATCGGCTTAAGCGATTTATTGGAGGATTACCGGGTTGTGGGTGGCATGCGATTGAATACCAGTCTGGTGGATAATGAATATATGCTGAGCTATTCAAACTATAAACACCGTTTGAACCGGGAGGTGTTGTTTCATCGTACCACCAGCGAAAACAATTCGCAGGACAGTTATCAGAAAATTCACTCCCATGAAATTTATTACCTACTGAAATGGCCGTTTAATGAAGCCTTAAGTTTGCGGGGAATTGCTCATTACCGGAACAATATGTTTGTGACATTAGCCGGAGATCAGCCCACTCTCGAAACGCCCACCCATTTCGAAAACTGGCTGGGCTTTACCACTTCGTTGGTTTTTGACGGAACCCGCAAACTGGGATTAAACTTGTATACCGGCTCGCGATGGAAAGTGTTTTTGGAGTATAACCAGTTGCTCGATAAAAAAGGGCATAATTTAATGGTTTATGGATTTGACTATCGATATTATCACCGGATTTACCGTACCTTTATCTGGGCAAGTCGTGTGGCAGCCAGCACCGCCCTTGGATCCGATCGGTTGGTTTATTATTTGGGAGGGGTTGACAATTGGTTGGGGGCGCGCTACAACAAAGAAACGCCGGTAGATCCCCATCAGCATTATGCCTATCAGGCTTTGGCTGTCAATATGAGGGGTTTTGAACAAAATATCCGAAACGGTAATTCCTTCTTTTTAATTAATACCGAATTGCGCCTGCCGGTCTTTCAGTTTTTCTTTGAAACGCCTTTGAGTTCTGCCTTTTTAAGGAATTTTCAGCTGGTAGCTTTTGGCGATTTAGGTACGGCATGGACCGGCTTAACCCCCTATTCGGGGAATAATGCCCTGTATACTCATTATGTGGGGAGTGGACCTATTCATGCTTCGGTGGTTACACAGAAAGAACCGTTGGTGGGTGGATTTGGTGGGGGCGTGCGTATGAGCCTTTTGGGATATTTTGTAAGGGCCGATTTGGGATGGGGTGTCGAAGACCGTCGCATATCATCAAAACCGGTTTTTTATCTTTCGTTGAATCTTGACTTTTAATTTTTTCTCGGAACGATTTTTACTAATTGAGTCAATTGGTACGGTAATTTTTCTCTATCCCTTATTCCTAAAGGTTTTGAAAGATGGTTGTTTTGTGGTCGTATTTTTTTTGTTTTTTTTCACTAAAAACTATGCCAAAAAATATTTTTTGGTTTGCTAACAGATTATTCGTTGTATAATGAAAACATTTTAAGTGGTTTAATATTTATTCACATGGGGCTGTTCATAAATTTAGGTGACTTCGGATGGAATTGTATCGTACATTTGATAAAAATTGGCGTGACTCCCGCGTCAATTTAATTTACTGATTGATAATTTAATAGAAAACTCTTAAGATTAATTTACTGCGATGGATAATAATTTTCTTCTTCAGTTTAATGACGCTGATGATGCGTCTGTAGACCAACAGCAAGCACAACAGCCCGAGAAAGATTTTTACGAAAAAGTACTTGAAGAAAGAAGTAAAAATGAGTTGCATGCACCCAAAAAGGTTCAACTTAAAGTGCCAACATTAAAATTGGATGGTCCCCGTGCAGAGGATACCGGTCGTGTGAGTTCGTCGAGAAAACCCTTGTCGTACGATGAGGTAGTAGCGGCGGCTACCGAATATTTTGAGGGGGATGCATTGGCTGCCGGAGTCTGGGCCAATAAATATGCGCTGAAAGACAGCGCGGGGAATATTTATGAGAAAACGCCTGAAGAGATGCATCGCCGTATTGCCCGTGAAATTGCCCGAATCGAACAAAAATATCCCAATCCGCTTTCGGAAGATGAAATATTTGCTGTTCTCGATCATTTTAAATACATCATTCCGGCAGGCAGTCCCATGGCAGGAATTGGTAACGAATTTCAGATTTCTTCACTCTCCAACTGTTTCGTTATTGGTAATGAAGGGGCTTCCGATTCGTATGGTGGCATTATGAAAATTGATCAGGAGCAGGTACAGCTGATGAAACGAAGAGGCGGTGTGGGTCACGATTTAACCCATATCCGGCCCAAAGGAAGTCCCGTTAAAAATACAGCCCTGACTTCTACCGGTGTTGTGCCGTTTATGGAACGCTACTCCAATTCAACCCGCGAAGTGGCTCAGGATGGACGTCGTGGTGCACTGATGTTAAGCATTGGTGTCAAACATCCCGATGCCGAATCGTTTATCGATGCAAAAATGGAGCAGGGTAAGGTGACCGGAGCCAATATTTCGGTAAAACTCGATGATGAGTTTATGCAGGCTGTAAAGGAAGGAAAGCCTTATGTGCAGCAATATCCGGTTGGCGCAAAAAATCCCAAATATAAACAAGAGGTGGATGCCTCGAAAATTTGGAATAAAATAGTACACAATGCCTGGGCTTCCGCTGAACCCGGAATCTTATTCTGGGACACGGTGATTCGCGAATCGATTCCTGATTGTTATGCCGATAAAGGTTTTGAAACGGTTTCTACCAATCCGTGTGGCGAAATTCCGCTTTGCCCTTACGACTCATGTCGTCTGTTGGCTTTAAATTTATACAGCTATGTGAAAAATCCCTTTACTGCCGATGCCTATTTTGATGGTGATTTATTTAGTAAACATGCGGTCATTGCTCAGCGCATGATGGATGATATTGTTGATTTAGAGGTGGAAAAAGTGGATGCCATCCTTGCAAAAATTGATGCCGATCCCGAAGCGGAAGAGATTAAATATACCGAACGCCGCTTGTGGGAAAAAATCAGGGAAAAATCTTTACAAGGCAGACGCACAGGAATTGGTATTACTGCCGAAGGGGACATGCTGGCTGCATTGGGTCTTCGTTATGGTTCGGAAAAAGCCATTGATTTTTCCGTAGAGGTTCATAAATTGTTGAGCCTCGAAGTCTATCGGGGATCGGTGAACCTGGCCGAGGAAAGGGGTGCTTTTCCCATTTACGACAGTCAGCGCGAAAAAGACAATCCTTTTATTCAGCGCATTAAAGAAAATGCTCCCAACTTATACGCCAAAATGTGTCGTGTGGGTCGTAGAAATATTTCTATGCTTACTATTGCTCCTACCGGAAGTGTGAGCATTTGTACACAAACCACCTCCGGCATTGAACCTGTTTTTATGGTTTCGTACAAACGCCGGCGCAAAGTCAATCCAAACGATAAAAATGTGGTGGTTAGCTTTACCGATGAGGTAGGCGATGCCTGGGAAGAATACAATGTCTTTCATCCGAAATTTGAAACATGGCTCAAAATCAACGGTTACCGCGTGGATGAGGTAAAAGCCATGCCGGATGCCGAATTGCAGGAAATCATCAAAAAATCACCTTATTACAAAGCCACCTCGGCCGATATCGACTGGGTAAGCAAGGTAAAAATGCAGGGGCGTATTCAAAAATGGGTAGACCATTCCATTTCGGTCACTGTGAATATTCCGGAAAATGTACCGGAGGAGTTGGTTGGTGATATTTACATGACGGCATGGGAAAGTGGCTGTAAAGGAATGACCATTTACCGTGAAGGTTCACGCTCGGGTGTGTTGGTCAGCAATGAGAAAAAAGAGGAAAAGGTGTTTAAAGAAAACAGCGCGCCTCCCAGACCCAAAGTGCTTGAAGCCGATGTGTTGCGGTTTCAAAATAATTATGAAAAATGGCTGGCAGTTGTGGGGAAACTTGATGGACGTCCCTACGAGATTTTTACCGGGAAAGCCGAAGACTTTTTCCTCCCTCCGAGTATCGAAAAAGGATGGGTGATTAAAAATAAAATCAAAGGCGAACATTCGCGTTACGACTTCCAATTTGAAGACCGTCAGGGTTATAAAGTAACCATCGAAGGACTTTCGCGCTCCTTTGATCGCACCTATTGGAATTATGCAAAATTAATTTCCGGGTTGCTCAGACATGGTATGCCGTTGACCTATGTGGTTGATTTGGTCGGGAATTTGAATGTGGAAGAGGATAATATCAATACCTGGAAAAATGGTGTTGTAAGGGCTTTAAAACGTTTCTTGGCCGATGGCGAAAAGGCCGTGGATAAAGTTTGTC
The DNA here is from genome assembly GCA_965537275.1 of uncultured bacterium. GTDB lineage: Bacteria > Bacteroidota > Bacteroidia > Bacteroidales > F082 > Sulfidibacterium. Next base: position 15,057 of record CBETNY010000008.1, read on the forward strand.
CGGAATGTGGCGAAGAAGCCTTAATTTATCAGGATGGATGTCTGGTTTGTAGCGCCTGTGGCTACTCAAAATGCGGATAATTTGCTCCTGACAAAATAAATCATGAACCCGGAAGATGATCTGTTTTCCGGGTTTTTTTAATTGAATACATGTAACATCGAACCATCGTAAACAGCATGATAGCTTATCAGGGGGTACCGTCCGTTTCCTTTAAATAACGATCCGTCCAGCAACGAATACAGGTTTCCGGTACAATCATCTTTTGCAAAAGGATAATTGTCGCCTACCACCAGTTTGGTGCAAACGGAACCGGTGCAACATTGGTTCGGATTGTTGGGTGGAATGCGATCGTAAGCCTTGAATTCACTAACCCCTGAGCGGTAAATAATAACGCCTCTCGACTCGCTGCTGATAAGCGCTCCCTGATCGCCATTGTCAATATAAACCCATCCGCCTACCGTGTTTAAACTTTGATAAAAACTTGAGTTGGGATTGATGTCAATCCGTATGATAGCTTCCGGAATATTGGGATTGACGTTGTTTTTGATACATCCATTCCCAACAATCATGAAAATTAATAAAAAGAAAATAACCCCTTTTTTCATGTTTTCGATTGTTTTGCAATGATAATAAAAACCCGTTTACCTGGTTGTCCGGCGAAATTTATTTCATCCTTTTGTTCTACCGGTGGCTTTGCCGGCCGGCTCCCGCTTTCAAAAATGAAGAAATAACAGGTAAATCAACTTACAGCTAACGTGCTGCGCATGGATTTCTTACTTTTGCAAAAAATTTTTTCCATGAGCCAAGAGAATTTGACGAATATTTCAGCATTGGGTGAATTTGGTTTAATCGACCATTTAACCCGTGATATTCAACTTACCCAATCGAGTACGGTAACCGGAGTGGGCGATGATGCAGCGGTACTAAAAAGAAACGGAAAGCAATACACCTTGGTATCCACCGATTTGCTGATTGAAGGGGTACATTTTGATATGATGTACACGCCATTGAAGCACCTGGGATATAAATCGGCCATTGTGAACTTCTCGGATATGGCTGCCATGAATGGTCTGCCTACCCAAATTGTTGTCGGATTGGGTATCTCGAGTAAATATACTTTGGAGGCCCTTGAAGAATTTTATGCCGGAATAAAAAAAGCATGTGCTGATTATGGTGTCGATTTTGTGGGTGGCGATACCACCAGCAGTGTGCATGGATTGTTTATTTCGGTGACGGTTATCGGTACCGTGGATAAAGATAAGATAGCCTATCGAAAAGGGGCCCAAAAAGGTGATTTGCTTTGTGTGAGTGGTGATTTGGGAGGTGCTTACATGGGTTTGCTTTTGCTCGAAAGAGAAAAGAAAGTCTTTCAGGCCAATCCTCAGGCCCAACCCGAACTGGATGGAAAAGATTATATCTTGCAACGCCAGTTGAAGCCTGAAGCCCGCGTTGACGTGGTAAAAGCCCTGAAAAAAGCAAAAGTCGTTCCCACCTCCATGATTGATATTTCTGACGGCCTGGCTTCCGAATCCTTACATCTGGCAAAAGCATCTTCGCTGGGAGTGGCCATTTATGAAGAAAAAATTCCCATCGATCAGCTTACCTTTGATACGGCTCGCGAATTTGAGATGGTGCCATCGGTGGCGGCCCTCAATGGAGGCGAAGATTATGAATTGTTGTTTACTGTGGCACAAGCCGATTATGATAAAATTAAAATCATGCCTGAAATCAGGATTATTGGATACATGACGGATGAAGCGGAAGGA
>CBETNY010000009.1:0-15912 GCA_965537275.1 uncultured bacterium
GAAAATTATTTCCAATAATAAAGTGCCGATTCGCCCAGCTCTTGTTCAATTTCAAGCAAGCGGTTGTATTTTGCCAAACGTTCGCTACGGCTGGCGGAACCGGTTTTCAGATGACCGGCATCCATGGCAACGGCAAAGTCGGCCAGGAATGTATCTGATGTTTCACCCGAACGGTGAGAAATGAAATAACGCCATCCGGCATCGCGGCACATGCGTACTGCTTCGATGGTTTCCGAAACGCTACCAATTTGGTTGAGTTTGATCAGTGCAGCATTGGCTGAACCTTCTTTAATACCACGGGCAATGTATTTGGTGTTAGTTACGAACAGGTCGTCACCCACCACTTCAATTTTATCGCCTACTTTTGAGGTCAGTTTTTTGAAACCTTCCCAGTCGTTTTCTGCCAATGGATCTTCCCAAAGAACGATGGGGTATTTTGAAATCCATTCTTCAGCCATTTTTACCAAGCCATCACTGTCAACTTTTCCGCCACCAGACCATTTTAGGTCGTATTGGTCTTTTTTACCTTCTTGTAAAAAGGAACTTGCGGCACTATCCAAAGCGATAGCAATATCAACACCGGGTTTGTATCCTGCTTTCTCAATGGCTTCAATAATGGTTTCAATCACGTCTTCGTTGCTGGCCAGGTTGGGGGCAAAACCACCTTCGTCACCTACGCCTGTTGACATGCCACGATCTTTTAAAATACTCTTTAATACGTGAAAAGTTTCGGCTACGTAGCGCAAACCTTCACGGAAATTAGGTGCTCCAATAGGAACAGCCATAAATTCCTGAATATCAACGCTATTATCGGCATGGGCACCACCGTTAAGGATGTTCATGCAAGGAACCGGAATACGGCGGGCGCCGGCACCACCCAGGTATTGATACAAAGGAACATTGGCAGATGCAGCAGCGGCACGGGCCACGGCCATCGAAACACCTAAAATGGCATTTGCTCCTAATTTCGATTTGTTTTCAGTGCCATCCAACTCGATCATTTTACGGTCGATCAGCCCTTGTTGATGGGCATGCATTCCCAAAAGGGCGGGGGCAATCACTTTATTTACATTCTCAACGGCTTTTAAAACACCTTTGCCGCCATACCGTTTTTTGTCGCCGTCGCGTAATTCGATGGCTTCATTTTCGCCGGTACTGGCTCCGGAAGGAACGGAAGCTGTTGCTTCGGTGCCATCGCTGAGTTCAACATAAACCCTTACTGTAGGGTTACCTCTCGAATCGAGGATTTCCATGGCACGAATGCCGCTTATTTTGTTATTAATCATTTTAAACCTCCTTGATTATTAATGGTTTATTTAGAATTGTGTTTTTAAAATTTCAGTTGGTAAAATTCGTCATTTTAGTTTGAACCACCAAATAAAAACAGCATTGCTGCACGAAAGCTTCCTGTACGTGCGGGTTGCCTGCAAGTGAATGCTGGTTTATAACGTTTGCAGGCTAACTATTATTTTAATGAGATGGAATAAATCCCGGGGGGATTTTTGACTAGGCGAACAACTATCATCAACGTATCATAAAGAATTAGCCGGTTGCAGCCAGTTTAAGAAGTTGAATTTTGATAAATAATTGGATGAATAAACAAACGACATATAATTATGTGTATATTTGACGACTTATAAATGTATAAAACTATTGCTTTATGAAAATTAAACTCTTAGTAGCCGGCATTCTGTTAGTGGGAATTAGCTTTAGCGGATGCCAAAAAATTAAATCACTGTTGGATCAACATTTCGATACCCATTTTTCGGTCGATATGAATGTTAATGTTCCGGCAGCTTCTTCCATTGATCGGGCCAAATCGACCTTTGAAGCTTCCGCTACCATTAATCCTAAAGATGATGCTGATGTTGCCAAATATGGCAATTTGATAAAAAGCTTTGATATTAGTAGTGCTTCAGCCGTTTTTAGCAATGTCTCGAAAGACGTTACCCTGGTAAGTGTTGATTTGACCGTTTCGTCCGGTAGTTACACTGCCACTTGGCATTACGATGACATGCCAATTACCAATGGTACCACTTTTACCCTGTCTAATGATGCCGGACAATGGGATACGGTCAATACAATTTTGGAAACCCTCGATCCGTTTACAGTAAGTATTTCAGGTGAAACTGATGTGGATGATGTTACCTATACCGTTACCTTTAATGTGGACGCAACTGTTGTGGCGAATCCTTTGGGGGCGAAATAGTTCATTAAATAAAAAAACAAAAAAACAGGCTTTTTTCAAGGCCTGTTTTTTTGTTTTTAAAAGAAATCGGTTTACTCCCCCAAGATTGGCCGATTATTTGGCGGCTTTCTTTATGCCCGTATTGGCCGGAATAGATAGATGAGCCTGTACAATACGCCATCCTGTGGGTCTTTTTTCCAAAATTCCCGTAAAACGGATGCCTTCATAGGTTTTTGCTTTTTTCTGATAAACAAAGTTGTAATTCAACAATTCTGCAAACCAGGCTGTGTTTCCGCCTTTTCCTATTTTAATGTGTTGATATGATACCGAGATGTAGGTATTGTTTATGCTTGAGAACTGTTTCTTAATGGCTTCCCGGATGTTCTTCCAGCCGACAAGTTTTTCGTCCGAATCGGTGCCAAAGAGTAGAATATCACTGTCAGGTGCCCAAATTTGTTCGATCATCGAAAAATCTTTGTTTTCATTGGCAATCACATATTTTTCGAGTACATTCTCCACTGCTTTTTTTTCAGCTTGAACGTTAATGGTGTTTGCTGTTTTTTGCCTGCATGAGGTTATCAATAGCAATAAAACTAAACCCGTGAGTAAAGAAAATTGTTTTTTCATGATGAATAAGTTTAAGTGTTATTTCTGTTTGTGAATATACACAAAATAATATTTGTCCACAATGTAAAAATAAGATAAATCGATTCTTTTAATCGTAAATAATTCATATTTAAGCATATACGTTTGATATTTATTCCTATTTTAATTAATTCAGAAAAAACTTTCACACATTCATCATTTCTTCGTAAAATTGCACTCATTATACAAACCTAGACGTTTTGGATGGATGAAAAATATAAGCATTGGTAATCAGTTAGTTGTAGTTTTTGTTGTTTTGTTTTTAGGTCTGGGTGCAGTAACAAGTTTACAAGCCGCTCAGGTTGATCTACATGAAAAAACCGAAAACGGAGTTGAAAAACCGAAAGAAGATCTGGAAGTTGGAAAGCTCATCGTAGAACATATTACCGACTCATATGAATGGCATATTGTTAGTTTGGGTGAGCATCACATCAGCTTGCCATTACCGGTCATTTTATATGATCAGGGACACTGGGTCGTTTTTATGTCTTCACAATTCCATAAACATCATGGTTCGTACAAAGGTTATTTTATTGCCGAAAAGGGTTTTAATCAAGGAAAGATTGTTCGGCTTGATGAGGATGGAAATGAAGTTAGGCCACAATGGGACATCTCCATTACTCGCTCTGTAGCAGCTTTATTTATCAATTCATTGCTGGTTATACTTATTTTCTTATCGGTGGCTAAGGCTTATACACGCCGAAAAGGTAAAGCGCCCAAAGGGTTACAGTCGGTGGTTGAGCCCTTAATTCTGTTTATACGCGATGATGTAGCCTTATCCTCCATCGGAGAAGAGAAATATGAGCGTTATACACCTTATTTGTTGACCCTTTTCTTTTTTATCTTTTTGAATAACCTTTTTGGTGTGATTCCGTTTTTTCCATGGGGTGTTGGTGTAACGGCCAACATTGCTGTTACCGGAGTAATGGCAGCCTTTACCTTTATTATCACTACTTTTAGCGGGAATAAGCATTACTGGAAAGATATTTTTAATACGCCGGGTGTGCCTTGGTGGCTTAAAGTTCCGGTTCCTTTGATGCCGATTGTGGAGGTGATGGGTGTGTTTACTAAACCGATTGTACTGATGATTCGTCTATTTGCCAATATGGTTGCCGGACATACCGTCATTTTAGGTTTCATTGCTTTGATTTTTATTTTTGGAAAGATTAGTCTTGGATTGGGCTATGGTGTTTCGGTTGTGTCGGTGGGGTTTTCTATCTTCCTCGATCTGCTTGAGGTGTTGGTTGCCTTAATTCAAGCTTATGTTTTTACTTTGCTTTCGGCATTATACTTTGGTATGGCAACGGAAGAGCCCGAGCATCATTAATTTATAAACTATTTTTTAACCACTAAATAATTTATTATGCATTTATTAGCTATTTTACTTCAAGCTGTAGCCGATTTGGCTCCTTACGCAAAAATGGGTGCTGCCTTAGGGGCAGGTATTTCAGCCATTGGCGCTGGTGTAGGTATTGGTCAAATTGGTAGAGCGGCTGTTGAAGCCATTGCAAGACAACCCGAAGCCGTTGGCGACATTCGTTCTAACATGATTGTTTCTGCTGCTTTAATTGAAGGGGTTGCCTTCTTTGCTATTGTAGTTTGTTTGCTTATTCTTTTCTTATAAGCCTTACTACAGAAAGGTTTTGAGCGCAATCCGGCGGTTGGCCGGATTGCCTCATTTTAAGTTTTAAATTAAAAAAAAGAAGATATGCCTTTAATTAATCCCGGATTCGGAATGTTTTTTTGGATGACGCTGGCTTTTTCCATCGTATTGTTTGTTCTTGGAAAATATGCCTGGCCATCTGTTCTGAAAGGTTTAAAAGAACGCGAACAAACGATTCAAGAGTCGCTGGATGCCGCCAGAGAAGCTCAGGAACAAATGAAGCGTTTGAAACTGGACAACGAGAAGTTACTTGCCGAAGCCAAAGAAGAACGCGATATGATCTTGGCAGAAGCCCGGAAAATGAAGGATAAGATGATTGCAGATGCCAAAGAGAAGGCCGAACAAGAGGCAAATGCCATTGTGGAAGGGGCGAAAGATAGAATAAACAATGAGAAAAAGGCCGCTCTCATCGAAATGAAGAACACCATTGCCGAATATTCCATTGATATTGCTGAAAAGATCCTTCGCGAAGAACTTAAGGATAAAAAACGGCAACAGGAGTATGTGAGTAAATTACTGAAAGAAACCAGTTTAAACTAAGTAACGATCATGAGAGTGAATTTATTGGCTAAAAGGTATGCACAAGCTGTTTTCGACCTTGCTCTGGAGACAAAGCAAGTGGAAAAAATAAGTCGCGATCTGCATTTGGTAAAGGATGTTTTGAATGAAAATCGCGAACTGCGTAAACTAATGGCCAATCCGGTAATGGATGCCTCCAAAAAATTGAAGCTTATCCATGCACTTTTTGGCACTCATGTGGATGAACTGACCCTTCGGTTTATGAACCTGATTACCCGTAAAGGACGTGAAGATTATTTGTTGGCTATTTGTGAGGCCTTCGAAGAGATCTTTTTAGAATACAAAAATATTATGCGGGCCGAATTTATTTCTGCAAGTCCCGCCAATGCTGCCATTAAAAAGGCTGTTATTGAAAAACTTGCAAAAATTACCGATAAAACCATTGATTTGAATGAAAAAATCGATCCTGAAATTATCGGTGGCTATATTCTGCGTATGGAAGATTATCAGATTGATGGAAGCATTAAAAATCAACTGAGAAGATTACGCAAGAATTTTGCTGAAAATTTATATGTAAAACAATTTTAATCGAAGATAAAACAAAGGATTATGGCAGACATCAAACCGGCTGAAGTATCAGCCATACTGCGACGAGAATTGGCAGGCTTTGAATCGGAAGCCACATTGGAAGAAATCGGTTCCGTCTTGACGATTGGTGATGGCATTGCCCGTGTATATGGCTTGTCAAAAGCCGAACAGGGCGAGTTGGTCGAATTTGAAAAAAACGGCCTGATGGGAATTGTGCTGAACCTTGAAGAAGACAATGTGGGGGTCGTATTGCTGGGGGATGCCGAAAATATTAACGAAGGTGACAAAGTAAAACGTACCGGACGAATTTCATCGATTAAAGTAGGTGAAGGTCTTTTAGGGCGTGTAATCAATACTTTGGGTGAACCCATTGATGGGAAAGGGGCCATCGAAGGCGATTTGTATGAAATGCCTATGGAACGGAAAGCTCCGGGGGTTATTTACCGCCAGCCGGTAAACGAACCTTTGCAAACCGGTATTAAAGCTGTGGATGCCATGATTCCTATTGGAAGAGGACAACGTGAGTTGATTATCGGTGACCGTCAAACCGGTAAAACGGCCATTGCCATCGATACGATCATCAACCAAAAAGAATTTTACGATAAAGGCGAACCGGTTTACTGTATTTATGTTGCATCAGGACAAAAAGGTTCTACGGTGGCACAAATTCAGAAAACACTGGAACAACATGGAGCGATGGCTTATACGGTCATTGTTTCGGCAACAGCTTCCGATCCGGCTGCCATGCAGTTTTATGCACCATTTGCCGGTGCCGCTATTGGTGAGTTTTTCCGCGATACCGGCCGCTCAGCCCTTATCGTTTACGATGATCTTTCCAAACAGGCTGTCGCTTACCGCGAAGTATCCCTGTTACTTAGAAGACCTCCGGGACGTGAAGCATATCCCGGTGACGTCTTTTACCTGCACTCACGTTTGCTCGAACGTGCAGCAAAGATTATCGACTCGGATGAAATTGCCAAAACCATGAACAATGTGCCCGACAGTATCAAACATTTGGTAAAAGGCGGTGGCTCACTCACTGCATTACCAATTATTGAAACGCAGGCCGGCGATGTGTCAGCTTATATCCCTACCAACGTGATTTCGATTACCGATGGGCAGATATTCCTCGAAACCACCCTCTTTAACTCAGGCATACGTCCCGCCATTAACGTGGGTATTTCTGTTTCACGTGTGGGAGGTTCGGCTCAAATCAAATCCATGAAAAAAGTGGCAGGGACCTTAAAACTCGACCAGGCTCAGTTTCGTGAATTGGAAGCTTTTGCCAAGTTTGGTTCCGATCTGGATGCTGCTACCCTGGCGGTTCTTGAAAAAGGACGACGTAATGTTGAAATTTTGAAACAACCCCAATACAGCCCCATGCCCGTTGAAAAACAGGTGGCTATTATTTATTGTGGTACCAACAACCTGTTGCGTGATGTACCCGAAAACCGAATTCACGATTTTCAGGAGAGCTTCCTTACTTTAATGGAGTCGAAACATCAGGATGTATTAGATGAATTAAGAGAAGGAAAACTGACCGATAAGGGTATGGAAACCATGAAAAAAGCTGCCGCTGAAATTGTGGTACGTTTTAAAAAGTAGATTTCAATAACTCAAGAGCACGATGGCAAACTTAAAAGAAGTTCGAAACCGTATATCGTCTGTAAAGTCGACCAAACAAATTACCAACGCCATGAAAATGGTGGCTGCTGCCCGTTTGCGAAAAGCACAGAATGCCATCCTGACCATGCGCCCCTATGCGGCCAAATTGCAGGAAATTATGCAGGATGTGGGGGAAAGCCTGGAAGCTTCGGCCGAAAATGTCTTCACCACAAACCGTGAGCCCAACAAGGTGCTGGTTTTGGTGATTACTTCGAACAGAGGATTGTGCGGCGCCTTTAATATTAACGTGGTGAAAAGAGCCATTGAGTTGCTGAATAATGAATTTTCCCAACAATATCAATCGGGTAATGTTAATCTGTTTTGTATCGGTAAAAAAGGAGCCGATTTGCTTAAAACCAGAGAATATCCCATTGCTAAAATAGAAACCGATATTTTTAATCATCTCGATTATGAATCGGTTACACCAATGGCTGAAAAATTAATGGAGGAATATAAAGCGGGAGATTACGACCAGATCATATTGATCTATAATCAATTTAAAAATGCAGCGGTCCAGGTTTTGCAAACCGAACAATTTTTACCCATCGTTAATCATACTGAAGCTCATCCGGATGATAAAGTAGAAAACAAAAAAGCAGATTATATTTTTGAACCCGGAAAAGAAGAAATTCTTACAGAATTGATTCCAAAAACCTTAAAGATTCAGCTTTATAAAGCATTGCTTGATAGCCAGGCCGCCGAGCACGGTGCGCGTATGACGGCTATGCATAAAGCTACCGACAATGCCACCGAACTGATTAAAGAACTTAATCTTACCTACAACAAAGCCCGCCAGGCTGCCATTACCAACGAGATTCTCGAAATTGTTAGTGGTGCCGAAGCATTAAAAGGTTAGTTGAGGTCTTGTTAGCTATGTTGATGCGCAGGCAACACCTGCGCATTTTTTTTGCTCTTTTGAAGCCTTGTCCGGTCAACCATCGAATTTGTTAATTTTGCATCAAACTTTATAAAAGACATCATCATGAATAGCAGTATTGAAGCAGCCATGAATAATCAAATTAAAAAAGAAGAATTTTCTTCACGATTATATCTGGCCATGGCCATTTGGTGCGAAGCCAACGGCTATCCGGGTGCAGCCTCTTTTTTATATGTGCACGCTGAAGAGGAAAGAATGCATCAAATGAAAATGATTCATTACCTGAACGACCGGGGAGGCTTGGCTGTGTTGTCCAATCTCGAACAACCAAAATCTTCTTTTGACTCTTTACAGGAAGTATTCCGCGAAGTGCTTGACCATGAAAAGTATATTACTGAGTCCATCAACGAGCTGTATGGCCTTACCATCGAACAAAAAGATTATACCACCGGTAATTTCTTGCAGTGGTTTATTACCGAACAGGTCGAGGAAGAGAGTTTGATGAGTACCATCCTCGATAAAATTAACCTGGTGGGACACGATAAGGCAGGAATGTTTCATATCGATAAAGAATTGGAAGCCATGGCCTCTGCTACCAATTCCCCCGGCGTTTAACTTATCAGATTAAAATAACGGAACAACCGTATGATAAGTCAAAAATCCTTCAAAAAACAGACCTGGTTGAATGAAGACCTGTGGTTTTCGTTGGCTATTGTTGTTTTTGGTTCACTTTTTTTTATCCCTTTTAACGGAGGCGTTTCTCTTTTTGATTGGGATGAAATTAACTTTGCCGAGGCTGCACGCGAAATGTTGGTGTCGCACGACTATTTAGGGGTTCAAATTAATTTTCTTCCTTTCTGGGAAAAACCACCGCTGTTTATCTGGATGCAGGTATTGGCAATGAAAGCTTTCGGTGTAAATGCTTTTGCCGCACGGTTTCCTGATGCCATTGGAGGAATCATCAGCCTGTTGACGCTCTACCATATGGGGCGAAAAGTGTTTGATAGAGGTTTTGCCCGCCTTTGGGTGCTTTTTTATGCCGGCTCATTGTTGCCTTTTTTTTACTTTAAATCGGGAATTATCGATCCATGGTTCAACTTGTTTATGCTGTTGGGCATTTGGTTCCTGATTAAATATGTTCACAAGAAAGCTTTTGTCGATGCGTTTGTGTCGTCACTATTTACCGGAGCAGCCATTCTTACCAAAGGGCCGGTGGGGCTTCTGATAGTTGGACTTACCGCCTTTATCTGGATGGTTTATCGTAAACAATGGAAATTGTTTTTGAATGGGAAGTTTCTTTTGTTATACCTGTTGGGAGTTGTTTTGGTAGGGGGCTCCTGGTTTTTTCTACAGGCACTGGAAGGGCGCTCTTATTTGATTGTGGATTTCTTTAATTATCAGGTTCGTTTGTTTTCGACACAGGATGCCGGACACGGTGGTTTCTTGTTTTATCATTTTGTGGTGTTGCTTTTGGGGGTGTTTCCGGCTTCGGTGTTTGCTTTGCCTGCCTTTCGCAGCTTTACCGATCAGGACCAAAAACAGCAATTGATGCGTAACTGGATGATGATTTTGTTTTGGACTGTTTTAATCCTTTTCACCATCGTGAAAACCAAGATTGTGCATTATTCCTCCATGTGTTACTACCCCCTCACTTTTCTGGCTGCTTATTATGTCTGGAAAAACCGCGATGCAAAGGCTTTACTTCCAAAATGGGGAAATTGGTTGTTCGTTTTGTTGACCGTTTTGGTTGGGGGATTAATCATTCTGTTATCGGAATTTGTACAATTCAAAGACCGGATTGTTGCCCTTGGGTGGATTCACGATCCTTTTGCTGTAGCCAATTTGCAGGCACAGGTACACTGGTCGGGATATGAATTTCTGATTGGTGTTTTTTTGATTGTTACCCTGTTAGCATCGTTTTTTATGATTCGAAAAAAAATGTTGCGTATAGCAGCCATCACCGTCAGTATGGTTGTCAGTATGACCTTGGCCATGCTGGTGTTGGTGCCAAAAGTAGAAGGATACAGCCAGCATGCTGCCATTACTTTCTATAAAGAAAAGGCCCACGAAGATTGTTATGTGGAAACCTGGGGTTTTAAAAGTTATGCGCAGTATTTTTATACCAACAAACCACTTCCGGCCAATAGAAAAAGTCTCGATAAAACCTGGCTGCTTTCGGGGGGTGTGGATAAGCCGGTTTATATCGTAACAAAAATTACTGCAGCCAACGAGTTTCAAAAGAAGTACCCTGCTTTTCGACGGCTGTATGAAAAAAATGGTTTTGTTTTTTTTAAAAGAGAATTTTAGTGTTTTATGATTGATGGGAAAAAAATAGTGGTGGTTTTGCCGGCTTATAACGCTGAACGAACACTTCAAAAAACATACAATGAAATTCCATTTGATGTGGTGGATGAGGTAATCCTTACCGATGACCGGAGCAGTGACCGTACTGTTGCCGAAGCAAAACGGTTGGGAATTAAACATATCGTTGAGCACGATGAAAACCGCGGATACGGAGGCAATCAGAAAAGTTGTTATGATAAAGCCCTTTCGCTGGGAGGTGACATTGTCATTATGTTGCACCCCGATTATCAGTATACGCCCAAGTTAATCAGGAGTATGAGCTATCTTATTGCCGATGGTGTTTATCCAGTGGTGATTGGTTCCCGAATTTTAGGGAAAGGGGCGTTAAAAGGAGGAATGCCATGGTATAAATATATTGCCAACCGCTTTCTTACATTGTTTCAGAACGTGGTGATGAACCAAAAATTATCAGAATACCACACCGGATACCGCGCCTTTTCGGCTGAAGTTTTAAGAAAAATACCTTACCATCATTGTTCCGATGATTTTGTGTTCGACAACCAAATGATTGCACAGATATTCTATGCCGGATTTGAAATTGCCGAGATTACCTGCCCAACCGCTTATTTTGAAGAGGCTTCGTCGATTAATATTTCAAGAAGCATCCAATATGGTGTTGGCGTGCTGGGTGTTTCGATAAGCTATGCCTTACAAAAAATGAGGCTGGGTCGCTTTAAAATTTTTACGCCCATAGAGAAAACATAAACTTATTTGTGTTGCTTTTGTTCAAACGCTTCACAAAGTTTTTGATACCATTGTTGACCGAATTTTCTAATCAACGGTGTTTTAAGGTATTGATATAAAGGAATTTTATCCTGATTTCCTTTGATTAAAGCCACTTTACAAATATCCCACTGATCGTAATTTACAGCGGTATGTTCTTTTAATTGGTTAAGCCTTACGGGATATAGGTGGCAGGAAATGGGTTTTTGAAATTTAATCTTACCCTCCATCCAGGCTTTCTCAATGGCACAATAGCTAATACCATTTTCAAAATAGACAAAAGCACATTCGCGGTCGTTTACCAATGGGGTAACATATTCGCCTTCCGCATCATAATCGAAAACACCATATTTTTCAACCACTTCGATGCCTTTTGGGGCCATGTAGGGTTTGATTTCATCCAGATAGTCTTCAATAATCGAAATTTCGCTTTCTTCCAGCGGAGCACCGGCATCGCCTTCCACACAACAATCGCCATGACATTGGGATAAGTTGCAGGAGAAATAAATCTTTCCCAGGTCTTCCGAAACCAGGGTGTCGTCAATGATTATCATGGGGGCAAAAGTAATGATTCCGTGTGCAGGCTGGCCTGTTTTAATGCAGGAATTTTTTCGATGGGCTTATAATCGCGGAAGATAAGATTTCCATGCCCTGAGCCGGCTGATGACCGGGTTTCTGTTTGCTTTTTCGTCGGCCATCAATTTTTCGGCCAACAAAAGGCCCTCACGATATCCCACTTCGAAAATTTCATCGGCTTTATTAAAATCGAGGGTGGAGTAATGGCGGGTATCGGGCGGGTCTACAATATAATCGCATCGGGTAAGTTCGTCGCGAATGGTATTGAAAACTGCCAAATGATACGACCGTGCGGCTATATCTTTCATGCGTTTAAATGAATCAATTTCGGCAATGTGGTTCACATGACTGCCAATTACTTTATCACATTTGTCTTTCAAAACCTGTATGGCCATGTTTTTGGTAAGTCCACCGTCCACATAATAGGTTCCATTGATAATCACAGGGCAAAACAGGAGGGGAATGGATGCCGAAGCAATGGTAAAAGCCACCAGTTGTCCTTCCGATTTAATTTCGAAATGGCCTGTGTTTAAATTGGTGACGGTGATAAACGTTGGAATTTTTAACGCGTTAAAATTGTCTGTTGGTGCCCATTGGTGAAAAAGTTTTTCCACTTTTTTCAGGTTAAAAAGACCCATGCGACGCATGTTCATGTTCGAAAGCGTTAATGGTTTTATTTCCCGGTTGATTACCTTGAGCATCTCTTTGGGTTGAATTCCCAGGCCATAACCAACCGCTACCAATGCCCCCATGCTGGTTCCCGAAATGGCTGCCGGTTGTATGTTGTTTTCGGTTAGTGCTTGTAAAACGCCCAGATGAGCAATGCCGCGTGCTCCACCGCCACTCAATGCCAATCCATAGGTGATTTTATTGCGCATAAATATTTCGTTTTTTTTGTTGTCCTTACTTTTCTCAAAGATAAGGATTCTTTTGCAACCGGATCTTTTTTATTTTTACCCGATGAATCCAGATTTTTTTTCCGATGAATATTTTATGAAAGAAGCCCTTAAAGAGGCGCAAAAAGCTTATGATGAAGGCGAAGTTCCGGTGGGAGCGGTGGTGGTTTGTAAACAACAAATTATTGCACGGGCACATAATTTGACACAAACATTGAATGATGTTACGGCACATGCCGAGATGCAGGCTTTTACGGCGGCCTCCCATTTTTTAGGAGGTAAGTATTTGAATGATTGCACCCTTTACGTGACCCTGGAACCGTGTGTCATGTGTGCCGGAGCTGCTTATTGGTCACAGATTGGGAAAGTGGTGATTGGTGCTGCCGATACAAAAAGAGGCTTTCGATTGGTATCCGACACACTGTTGCATCCCTCCACCGAATTTGTGGAAGGGGTTCTGGCTGAGGAAAGTAGCAATTTGTTAAAGAGATTTTTTCTCGAAAGGCGCAAAAATTAACGACTAAATAGCTAATTATCAACATTTGTTAATTTCTCCTGTTGAAACATTGTGAGTAAATTCATTTTAATGTAAGAACGACTCTAAATAAATTAGCGCTTTATGCAATTTCCTAATATTTAATACCTTTGTCGCTCAATTACAGTTTATAATTAGCATTTTATTAAAAATCAATCACGATGGAAAGAGATCAAAAAATATTTGACCTGATTAAACAGGAGAAAGAACGCCAAATGCGTGGTATCGAGCTGATTGCTTCAGAGAATTTTGTGAGCGAACAGGTGCTTGAAGCCATGGGTTCGGTAATGACCAATAAATACGCTGAAGGATATCCCGGCAAACGGTATTACGGAGGTTGCGAAATTGTTGACCAGTCGGAACAGCTCGCCATCGACCGTGCCCGTGAATTGTTTAATGCCGAATATGCCAATGTTCAGCCTCACTCAGGGGCCCAGGCTAATATGGCGGTTTTGCTGGCTTGTTTGAAACCGGGTGATACTTTTATGGGTCTCGATCTGTCGCATGGCGGACACTTATCACATGGTTCTTTTGTGAATTCATCGGGCATTCTCTACCATCCGGTAGCTTATAAAGTTAAAGAAGAAACCGGGACGGTTGATTATGATCAAATGGAAGAATTGGCGTTAAAAGAGAAGCCAAAATTGATCATCGCCGGTGCTTCGGCTTATTCGCGCGACTGGGATTACGAACGCATGCGCGACATTGCCGATCAGATAGGGGCAATTTTAATGGCGGATATTTCCCATCCCGCCGGCTTAATTGCCAAGGGATTGTTGAACGATCCCATTGAGCATTGCCATATTGTAACCACCACCACCCATAAAACTTTGCGTGGGCCTCGCGGCGGAATGATTTTAATGGGTGAAGATTTTGAAAATCCATGTGGAATTAAAACCCCCAAAGGGGCAACCAAAATGATGTCTGCCGTGTTGAATTCAGCCATTTTCCCCGGTGTGCAGGGTGGGCCGCTGGAACATGTGATTGCTGCCAAAGCGGTGGCTTTTGGTGAAGCCCTTTCCGATGATTATTTTGAATATATCCTGCAAGTGAAAAACAATGCCAAGGTTATGGCTAAGGCATTTATTGACAGAGGTTATCATGTGATTTCTGGTGGCACCGACAACCATTCGATGCTCATCGATTTAAGAACAAAATTTCCTGAAATCACCGGGAAAGTGGTCGAAAATACCTTGGTGAAAGCCGACATTACTGTGAATAAAAACATGGTCCCATTCGATAGCCGGTCTCCTTTCCAAACCAGTGGATTAAGGGTGGGTACTCCGGCTATTACTACCCGTGGTTTAAAAGAAGAACACATGGAACCCATTGTTGCACTTATCGATGAAGTAATCTCCAATATTGATAATGAAGAGGTATTGGCATCGGTGAAGAAAAGAGTCAACCAAATGATGGCCGACTATCCTTTGTTTGCCTATTAACATGAAAATTTTGTAGTGCAAAAGCCCGGACAAATCAGTGTCCGGGCTTTTTTGGGTTTACTTCATCGTTTGCACTAGGCAAATAAATGGTGATTGAAAAAAAATAACACATACCGTTGAAATTGATTGGCTTGATGCATCACCTCACACAGAATAAATGTACTTTTGCACCACTTTAAAAGAAGAGTTTTGCATTCCTATCATCGCATATTAAAAAAACCGTTGGGTTACCTGGGTAACCGTCAGCAACGGACGGCTGTTATTTTGCTCAGTGTTGTGATTGGTTCCTGGGCAGGGCTTTCGGCAGTTTTGTTGAAGAACCTTGCTTTTTATACCCATGAGTGGATTACCCAGGGCTTTGACTTTGGAAGGGGAAATTATCTGTATCTCGCTTTGCCTTTGACGGGTTTGGCATTGACTGTTTTGTTTACCAACTATGTGATTCGTGATAATCTGGGACATGGTGTCAGTATTGTCTTGCATGCCATATCGAAACGTTTTGGGCGCTTACGAAAGCATCATCTGTTTTCATCAATGGTTGCCAGTATTTTTACCATTACTTTTGGTGGCTCCATGGGTTTTGAAGCTCCGATTGTTTTAACGGGAAGTGCCATCGGTTCTTTTATGGGGCGACGTTTTCACATGGATCGTAAGACTGTGATTATCCTGGTGGGGGCAGGTGCCAGTGGTGCCTTGGCGGGCATTTTTAAAGCTCCCATCGCAGCCGTGGTCTTTTCACTTGAAATCCTGATGATCGATTTGACCATGGCCAGTTTGATTCCCCTAATGATTTCTGCCGTATCCGGGGCTACCATGGCTTATTTTCTTATGGGAAACCGGGTATTATTTTCCATTCAGCTGAGTCAAGGTTTTGAGGTGAATAACCTGCCTTACTACATCATCCTGGGAGTATTTACCGGTTTGGTATCGCTCTATTTTAATAAAACGACCTTTTTTGTTGAAAACCTCATGGGTAAAATAAAGCGACGTTCCGAAAAAGTATTGGTAGGGGGCATCGCACTGGGCGTTTTGATTTACATCTTTCCATCGTTATACGGTGAAGGGTATGAATTTTTAAGGCAGTTGATTAATGACAATATAACCAATTTGGTGAACCAAAATTTGTCAGGGGCATCCACAAGCCTGTGGCATTTGTTGTTTTTCATGGCCCTGATTATGATTTTTAAGGTGGTTGCCATGGCCACAACGGGTGCCAGTGGTGGTGTGGGGG
>CBETNY010000010.1:0-15719 GCA_965537275.1 uncultured bacterium
TTTCAAAATGTTGACAATGTGTTATTTATAATACTTTTATTCTTTTCATCAGGTTCATTATTAATTAATTAGTTATTAGTGCGAAACTTTAGTCGTTTAATCCTTTTCGGCATTTATTAAGTGCATCAAAAAAATATTTAACCATATTATCAGGTTTATTTTACCGGTAATTTCAAAAATGTTTTTACCTTTGAAATCCTTAGGCTAAAACTAACAGAGCATACCACAATGAAAAAACATCCATTCATCCTTGTTGTTGACGATTCAAAGTCATCGCAATTATTGATAAAAAAATACCTCTCATCAGAACCTTATAACCTTGTGTTTGCCGATTCAGGCAAACAAGCGCTTGCAAAAGCACGTTCAAACACTTTCGATCTTATTTTGTTGGATATAGAACTCCCCGACCTAAATGGCTTTGAAATCTGCAGGTCATTAAAAAAGGAACCACACAACGATGCCACACCAATCATCTTTATCACGATGTACGGTGATGGTAAAAATATTGTCAAAGGTTTTGAAGTCGGGGGAGCTGATTTTATTAATAAACCTTTCAGCAAAGAAGAACTTAAAATCCGTATCAAAACACAGCTTGATTTAAAACAGGCACTGAAAGATTTGATGGTTGCCAAAGAAAAAGCAGAACAGAGTGAAAAACTAAAAATGGCTTTTTTGTCCAATATGTCACATGAAATCCGCACTCCGATGAATTCCATCATTGGCTTTGCTGAGCTCCTCACTGATGAGAGTCTGACAAAAGAGGAAAAAGAAGAATTTATTTCGATTATTATCAGCAGTGGCCAGCAGCTTCTTAACATTATTGACGAAATACTAACCGTATCGAAACAAGAAGCCGGCGAAATAAAATTGATTGACCAGAATATTGACCTGAACAAACTATTGTCCGAAATTAAAACGGCCCACACTAAACTTATTAAGGACAAGCCTGTCGAGCTCTATCTGTCTATTCCGGAAGGGAATAATCCAATGATTGTGGGAGATAAAGTGCGAATCAAACAAATTTTCGACAATCTACTCAGTAATGCCAACAAATTTACCAGCCGCGGATTTATTGAGTTTGGATATCAGTTAAGCGACAAAAATCCTGAGAAAATCAAGTTTTATGTAAGAGACAGCGGCATAGGAATTCCCGAAAATAAACAGGCCCTTATTTTTGAGCGATTTGCACAGGTAGAGGATTACATGACACGCAGCTATAGAGGTACCGGTTTGGGACTCTCAATTGTGAAGAATCTGGTTAAATTGATGGGAGGAACCATCCATCTTGAATCGGAAGAGGGAAAGGGAAGTATTTTTTGGATTGAGATTCCGTATCGTCCGGTTAAAACAACGAAACAAGCGATTCCAGCCAAAGAAGCGCCTTTTAAGATTCATCGTATCGCTGCCGACTGGCACAACAAAACCATCCTGGTGGCAGATGATTTTGAACAAATTTATTATTTCTTTGAGGAGGCTTTGCAAAAAACAGGAGTACGCCTGCTATATGCTCACGATGGTGCAGAAGCGCTGGAACAATATAATGAACACGCCGAGGAGATTGATTTGGCCCTGATTGATATTCAAATGCCCCGCATGAATGGCCTCGACCTTTGCAAAGCCATTCGCGAACAGGGTGGAAAAATTCCCCTAATAGCCCAAACCGGTTTGGCGTTGAATATTAATCGAAAAGACGCACTGAAAGCAGGCTTCGATGAAATTATCTACAAACCTATTCAGGTAGCAACGCTTGAAAAAACATTAAGAAAATTTTTAGAAGCGTAAGGTTCAAGAAGATATCGTTAGTCATTCAAACGCAAAACCACCAGGAATGCTTGCTGTGGCACTTCCACATTCCCGACCTGACGCATGCGTTTTTTTCCTTTTTTCTGTTTTTCGAGCAGTTTACGCTTTCGGGTAATGTCACCTCCATAACATTTGGCCGTCACATCTTTACGGACAGCTTTGATGGTTTCTCTGGCAATAATTTTCGCACCGATGGCAGCCTGCACCGCAATGTCGAACTGCTGGCGGGGAATAAGGTCTTTCAATTTTACACAAATACGACGTCCAAGACCATAAGCATTGTCTTGGTGGGTCAACGTGGAAAGGGCGTCCACCGGCTCGCCATTCAACAGGATATCGAGTTTGACCAATTTGGCCGGACGATACCCGGTGAGGTGATAGTCGAAGGAAGCATACCCTTTTGAGATGCTCTTCAGCTTATCATAAAAATCGAAGACAATTTCACCCAGGGGCATATCCACCGTTAACTCAACACGACTGGTACTGAGATAAACCTGATTTTTCAATTCACCGCGTTTATCCAAACAAAGTTTAATGAGCGGGCCGATATACTCGGTTCGGGTAATAATCTGGGCCTGAATAAAAGGTTCTTCGATATGGTCGATGTATTTTTGTTCGGGTAAGCCCGAAGGGTTATGCACCTCGATAATCTCTTTTTTATTGGTAATCACGCGGTACGAAACGTTGGGCATGGTGGTAATCACGCTCATATCGAATTCGCGATCGAGTCGTTCCTGAATAATCTCCATATGAAGCAGCCCCAGAAAACCGCAACGGAAGCCAAAACCCAACGCCAGTGACGATTCGGGTTCAAAGGTTAAAGAAGCATCATTGAGTTGTAACTTTTCGATGGCGGTTCGCAACTCTTCATAATCCTCTGAATCAGTGGGATAGATACCGGCAAATACCATGGGTTTTACATCTTCGAATCCGGCAATAGCGGCATCACAAGGACGGTCAACCTGGGTAATGGTGTCGCCTACTTTTACTTCCTGCGAGGCTTTGATACCCGAAATAATATATCCCACATCACCGGTTTGCAGCATCTTACGTGGTTCCTGCTTGAGTCGCAAAACACCAATTTCATCCGCATTGTATTCTTTTCCGGTATTCACAAATTTTACATGATCCCCTTTTTTAATGCTACCGTTAAACACCCTGAAATAAGCAATGATTCCCCGGAAGGGATTAAACACCGAATCAAAAATCAAGGCCTGAAGTGGGGCATCCGGATCGCCTTTGGGCGGCGGCACTTTCGAAACGATGGCTTCCAGTACTTTATCCACCCCGTAGCCTGTTTTACCGCTGGCTTCAAGAATATCATCATAATCGCAACCCAACATGTCGACAATCTGATCTTTCACCTCATCGGGCATGGCATTATCGAGATCCATTTTATTTAAAACCGGAATCACTTCCAAATCGTGCTCAATGGCCAGATAAAGATTCGAAATGGTTTGCGCCTGAATGCCCTGGGTAGCATCGACTACCAGCAAAGCCCCTTCGCAAGCCGCAATGGAACGCGATACTTCATAAGAGAAATCTACATGGCCGGGGGTATCAATCAGGTTAAGAATGTATTTCTTGTTGTCCTGCACGTAATCCATCTGAATGGCATGACTTTTAATAGTGATGCCACGCTCCCGTTCCAGATCCATATCGTCCAGCACCTGTGCTTGTGCATCGCGCGCGGAAACCGTATCGGTAAACTCAAGCAGACGATCAGCTAAAGTACTCTTTCCGTGGTCGATATGGGCAATAATACAAAAATTCCTGATGTTCTCCATAGCAGGCAAAGGTACGAAAATATTGAGATTGATTTCACCCTTAAAGTAAAGCCTTTGGCTATAAAAACCCTCTGCACGAAAGCCATCCGTTACGAACAAATTTAAGGATACCCCAAACTGCCCAATAAATCAAACAAGGGAAAAACTAAAAACGAAATTCCCGATGATCTTTACTGCTTTCGATGGGATAATTGCCTTTGTACACATGGCCTAAATAACCGTCGATGGCAATTTTATCGCCAACATGGAAAACCGATTGGTTGAGTTGACAATACTTTTCATTCTCATAAACCAACAAACCCGTACAATTCACAATGGAAGTTTTTCCCAGGCGAACGGCAGTAACAGCGGCATGAGAGGTGGCGCCACCTTTGGCCGTAAGCAGTGCATCCGTCTCAAAAATCATCCCTATGTCATCGGGAACCGTATCGGGGCGCACTAGCACAACCGCTTCACCGGGAAACTGCTCATGCAAACGGTTGATATCATCCATGTCGATGGCTACCCGTCCATTCAATGCGCCCCCGCCAATACCAATGCCACGGCCGGCAAGGTTCATCTCCTCAACGGCTTTTTTAAAACGGTCTACCACACCAAAAGAGGCCATATCCATATCCCTGATTTGCAAAATATACAAATCGTCAGGATGTTCCGATTCAAAAGTAAATTCTATTTCCTGGGGATTATACCCCATATTTTCGGTGAGCTCCACCGCAAGCCCATAGAGTTTTTTGTACAAATCGGGATACATTTCTTCCAAAGAAACGCTGTCCTCACGTTGCCCATTGATTTGCGCTTTGCTTACCGGATGTGGCTTCACCAAACCGGCCACAATATCTTCACCCTGACTTTGAAAAGTAAAATCACCATAAAGATGAACCCCCTGGCGTGGGCTTTTTGGGTTTTGTGTAAAGATGACGCCACTGCCCGAACTACTTTTCTTATTGCCGAATATCATCTGTTGAACAATCACCGCGGTACCCCATTCGTCGGCAATTTGAAGATGTTCACGATAAACAATGGCCCTTTCCGACGACCACGATTCAAAAACCAGGTTAATGGTATTGGTCAACTGTTTGAATACATCCTCTTCGAAATAAATACCGGTTTCTTTTAATTTTTGTTTATAGGCAAAAGCCACTTCACGCATGATGGCCGGTGAGAAATCACCCTTTTGATCTATTTTATATTTCTCTTTAAACTTGTTGATTATTTCATCAAATTCGTCACGGGTTCTGCCAAATGCCATTCCCCAACTTTGCAACAACCGGCGATACGAATCCCATGCCGACCATTCAAATCCGGGTATTTTACTGAGGCTTTCGGTAATTTCATCATTCATGCCGACATTTAAAAGGGTATCCATGGCGCCCGGCATGGAAATAGCCGTTCCCGAGCGAACCGACAGCAACAGCGGATTGGCCGGATTTCCAAATTCTTTTCCTGATGAACGCTCCACCAAAGCCAAATGTTCGCGGATTAACTGATAAAATTCCTTTTGCAATTCGGCATGACTCATGATGGCATGATGACGCCGGAAGGCTTCGGTGGTCAGAACAAATCCGGGAGGAACAGGAAATTTGGCCATTCGCAGAATTTTAAGGTGATAAGCTTTTGATCCTAAAAACACCTGATTGTCCAAAATAGAATTGGGTTTTGCCAGCCGGGCAATAATCAAATCGGAATTATACGACATCACCTCCTTAATCATCTCGGGAGCCAGGTTGTCGGCCATATTACGAAGCGACTCAAGTATTTTTAAAATAAAATTATCCAACGGTTGCATCAGAAAAGCTTCGGCGATGGTATCGCGGTAAAACTCCTCAGAAACCCGGTGTATCAGTGCTTGCCGTTGTTTTTCGGTCAGTTTGTTTTCCTTATCATAAAGCTGTGGCACAATAATTTGTAAGGGAATTTCATAGGTCTTAAGAAAATATTTAACCAACGTGTTTTTTACATTATCAGCTACAAATTGAAAAATATTAATGTATTGGTGGAATGAAAAACTCTGCGAAGCCAAACTGTATTTGAGCATCAACAAATTCGAATTAAAACTTTGGTTGGTAATTCCGTCGAGGGCCAGGCCTTCACGAAAATAGTCGAGAATACCATAAATATTTCGCAGGGTTTTTGCCGAAATATAATTCAGGTTGATATTATCCACCACCTTTTCCATGAGCCGGGTAGCCACTTTCTCCAGGCGAAAGGTAAGCCCCAAAGCCTCAAATTTAGGCTCCCTGTACACGCCGTACATCGAGGGAATACCAATGGCAATGTGTCGTTTGTGGTAAATATTTTCCCAACTTTTACTGGGTTTCGGGTTGAAAATAATCTCCTTTAGCTGATTCATAAAATCATAAATCAGCTTCAGCGAATGCTCGATGTCCTGATTGTCAAGGGCGATTTTCAGTTGATCGATTTTTTCATCAGGGATGAAGGAGTATCGTTTGAGCAAGCGCACAATATCGACCGTTTCGAACGAATACTTTTCTTTTAAAAAGGCATACAAATTACGGATATCGCGCAGTCGTTCCAAATCGCGCTCATTGGCATCCTCCAACTGCGACAACAGTTCTCCGAAAGGGGCTTCGGACATCGACAATAAATCGTCGGCAGTACAATGGGCCCGGTTGCAAAGTTGCTGCACCATGGCATGGATGGGGGCGAAGTATGGGCCATCAAGGCGGATACTTTCGAAGACATTCTGAGGCAAATAATCTTTTAAGGCATCCAGATTGGCATCACACCAAAACTGAAAAATGCGACGCGTCAGGCCAATCAGGGTGTTGTTACTCTCGGTATGTACCTGCTTGCGCAGAAAATGAATCAGTTTATCCTCTCTTTGTGACAGTTCATCCATGGTGGTAGTCACTTTGCGGATATCCCCTTCGGCTCCTATTTCATTGAAATACACAGGAAAAATACGCGTAAGCTGTTTCACCTTTTTATAAAAAGGCGCAATGTTTGAATTCAGAATTTTGGTAATCTCGCGTTGAAACAAATCGGTATCGCTGATAAAAATTCCACCCAACTTCAAATTGACAATTAAAGCCGACAAGAGCTTTTCCATTTCCGATTGCGAATATTCAATTAATTCGAGCCACACCCTGATATTTTTGATGTGATTGGGATTTATGTTAAGCTGCCAATCTTCGTTAACATAAACCATTCCCGGTGTCTCAAATCCGAAGTCAATCAATTTATTTTCAAAATGACGAACCAATGCCTTTTCTTCGCTTTGATCGATGTCGATTACTTTTTTACCGACCGTTAAAAAGATATCGAGCACCGAAGAGGCATGTTCCAATTTTAATTGATTGGCATAATAAAAAACCTGATCGATGAATCCGGACAGTTGATCAAGCGCAAGCTCTTCCATGGTTTGCACCAACATTTTATTTAATTGCCAAATAAGCCGGTCGCGGTAATCAATCATCCCTTTGAGGCTCAGCAAATAAAACACAAAATAAAACTTATCGATAAACGAATCGAAAAGCGAAATACCCTGAGCAAAGCGGTCGGCCAGTTGGTCATAATCGGGCATCTCATTTACAAGGTCATCCCAACTTTTAATGGATTTTAATTTATCTTTCAAAGCAACAAAATAAGGCTTTCCCAACTGTTGGCATACCCGGTCGATTTGTTTCTTCGACATTCCCTCACGACGGCTTAACCAATCTTCGATGTGGCTATGGGCTTCCCAAAAATCGATATTGGCCTTAAACACTTGCACCACCAACGCCAGGACTGATGTAGCAAAATTATTGTCCTGAGCCACTTCTTTTAAAAAGCGAATGAAATATTTGGTGGCTTCAATATAACTTTGCTTATTTCGGGGAAAATTCTGTTGTAAATATTCACAACACAAAGCCACCAAAGAGGAGCAATCTTTTTTTTCAGCATAAATTTTCCGGATGAACTCGAGCATCGTTCTTATGATAAAAACTTTCAAAGCAGGTTCGAGTTGACCTTCTTTCAGTAAAACATTGTACAGTTCGAGCGGAATTTTAAATGCTTTTTCAGGTTGATCGAGCTTGATATAAAACCAATAATCGGTAATTAAGATCTTTCTCAACTCTTCGACCACAAATTTTTTATTGGAATAGGGGTGTTGAAATTCGACTATGCAATCGTTTGCACGTTTATGAATTCCGTAGTACTTTTTTGACAGATTTATAAACTCTTGATATTCAGGACGTATTTTGATGTTCTTATATCGGGTTTCTGCCAGGTTGGCTTCAAGGGCATTCGAAATGATATTTTTTTCCATATGACAATTTTTTTACGGTATCTCGGATATTTTTTATATCTATTTTTGCAGACGTAAATAAACCACTACAAAGTTAAGGCTTATTGTTGAAGAAACGATTTTAAGAATTTAAAACGAATAACCATGACAAAAATTAAAATTGGAATTAACGGATTCGGTCGCATTGGACGAAATGTGTTCAAACTGGCCCTGGAAAGAGATAACATGGAGGTGATTGGAATTAATGACCTCACCGACACCAAAACACTGGCCCACCTTTTAAAATACGATTCTACACAGGGCAAATTTAACGGAAGTGTTACTTTTGATGACACCAATCTGATTGTCAATGGGGTTTCGGTTCCTGTTACAGCCGAGCGTGCACCTATTTCTATTAAATGGGCACAAACACCGGATGTGGTTGTTGAATCTACGGGTATTTTCCGTCAGAAAGAGAGCAACAAAGGCGGCTATGGTGACCACCTGAAAAATGGAGCTAAAAAGGTCGTTTTAACCGTTCCTGCCAAAGACAAAATAGACAACATGATTGTGATGGGAGTAAACGACAACGAACTGCGTGATGAAGACGAATGTGTTTCAAACGCAAGTTGTACGACCAACTGTTTGGCACCCATTGCCAAAGTATTAAACGATCGGTTTGGTATTGAAAATGGTTTAATGACGACCATTCACTCCTACACCAACGATCAACGGATTTTAGATGCACCCCACTCTGATTTACGGAGAGCCCGTTCGGCTGCGGTTTCACAAATTCCTACCACCACCGGTGCAGCCATTGCTGTTGGAAAAGTGATTCCCGACTTAAACGGAAAACTCGACGGAATGTCAGTACGTGTTCCTACCCCTACCGGTTCGCTGGTTGACCTGGTGGCAAACTTAAAAACAGAAGCCACTGCCGACGAAATTAATGCAGCCATGAAAGAGGCAGCCGAAGGCCCCATGAAAGGAATTTTGGAATACTGTGAAGATCCTATCGTTTCGGTTGATGTGATTCACAACAGCCACTCTTCCATTTACGATGCACAAGCATTAATGGTGCAGGGAAAAACCGTAAAAGTACTTTCATGGTACGACAACGAATGGGGTTACTCAGCACGTGTTGTTGATTTGATTGAAAAAATGCTGGGTTAATAAAATAGATTTTTCATAGGTTTTGAGGTTAATATTTGTGAATTATTGTGAAAGAGCCGTCCGGAAGGGCGGCTTTTTTTATTCGCCAATCTGATGGTTTTGATTGCCTATCATGCACCATCACACCGGACTTAAAAACCACAGTCCTTCAACAACAAGACATAAAAAAAACAGCACCGTTAACGTGCTGTTTTTTTTATCCTTTTTTAAAGGAGAAATACCCAAAATTACTTTTTGCGTGCTACTTCCACCTCTTCAAAACCTTCAATGTAGTCGCCCACTTTGATGTCGTTATAGTTTTCGATATTCAAGCCACATTCGTATCCGCTGGCTACTTCTTTCACATCATCTTTAAATCGTTTCAATGAACCCAGCTTACCGGTATAAATCACAATACCATCACGGATAAGACGCACACGGGTGTTTCGGGTAATTTTACCATCCAGCACATAACAACCGGCAATGGTTCCCACTTTCGTGATTTTAAATACCTGACGTACTTCCACATTACAGGTAATTTTCTCTTCCATTTTAGGAGCAAGCATACCCTCGATGGCTGCAGCAATTTCTTCCGTAGCCTGATAAATAATCGAATACAAGCGAATGTCGATTTGTTCCTGCTCTGCAAGTTTTCGCGCCTGCGGCATCGGTCGTACCTGGAAGCCGATAATAATAGCATCGGAAGCCGAAGCCAACAAAATGTCCGATTCGGTAATGGCTCCCACGGCTTTGTGAATAATGTTCACCTGAACCTCCTCGGTAGAAAGCTTCAGCAAGGCATCACTCAAGGCTTCCACCGAACCATCCACATCACCTTTCACAATGATATTCAACTCTTTGAAATCGCCAATAGCAATACGCCGTCCGATTTCGTCAAGTGTAATATGTTTCTGCGAACGCAGATTTTGCTCCCTGATGAGCTGTTGACGTCTATTGGCAATGGCTTTGGCCTCTTTTTCATCTTTCATCACATTGAAGATATCACCGGCCTGCGGTGCTCCATTCAAACCAAGCAATAGAACCGGTTGCGACGGCCCTGCCGACGCGACGCTTTTTGCCCTTTCGTTGAACATGGCCTTTACGCGACCAAACACCGGACCGGCAATGATAAGATCTCCTTTACTGATGGTGCCGTCCTGAACCAAAATAGTGGCCACATAACCACGGCCTTTATCCAATGCCGCTTCAATGACGGTCCCTTTTCCACGCTTATTGGGGTTGGCTTTCAGTTCCAACATTTCGGCCTCCAGCAATACTTTTTCCAGCAGTTCGGGAACCCCCTCACCGGTAATGGCTGATACCTCTTGCGATTGGTATTTTCCACCCCAGTCTTCAACAAGAATATTCATATTGGCCAGCTGTTCCTTAATCCGGTCAACATTGGCTGTTGGTTTATCAATTTTATTAAATGCAAACACGATGGGAACGCTTGCTGCCTGTGCGTGGTTGATGGCCTCTTTGGTTTGCGGCATCACACTGTCGTCGGCGGCAATAACAATAATGGCCACATCGGTTACTTTAGCCCCACGGGCACGCATGGCCGTAAAAGCCTCATGTCCCGGAGTATCAAGGAATGTAATATTTTTTCCTGTTTTGGTGGTAACCTCATAAGCACCGATATGCTGGGTAATTCCACCGGCTTCACCAGCCACCACGTTGGCTTTACGAATATGATCGAGTAACTTTGTTTTACCATGGTCAACATGTCCCATTACCGTAACAATGGGAGCACGGGGAATCAAATCTTCAGGATTGTCCTCTTCTTCTTCTACTTCCAATGCGTCGTGGTCTTCCACATCCACAAATTTCACTTGATAGCCGTACTCTTCGGCCAATACCGCAATGGTTTCCGCATCAAGTCTTTGATTGATTGAAACAAACAATCCCAACTGCATACAGGTTTTAATGATGTCGTTGACATTCACATCCATCATGTTGGCGATTTCGTTGGCCGTAAGAAACTCGGTCACTTTCAAGACCGATTGCTCCTGCTCCTGTTTTTTCAGTTCTTCTTCATGGGCATGAAGCACCTGATCCCTTTTCTGTCTTCTGTATTTTGAAGATTTTGATTTTCCGGTGGGTGATAAACGCGCCAGCGTTTCCTTAATCTGCTTTTGAATTTCTTCTTCGGTAGGTTCATGTTTTACCGGACGTTTTTCCACCTTTCGCTTACCGCGATGACGATCGTCTTTCCCTTGAGCGGGACGTTTAGCAGCAACCGATCCCCCGGATGCTTTCTTATCCGGTTTGATACGGCGTCTTTTTTTCTTTCCCTGTACTTTATCGGATGACGAAGCCACCGGTTTCGATTTCCTTTTCTTATCGGAAGGCAACTCAATTTTATCTAAAATTTTCGGCCCTGTCAATTTTTCAAAAGTAGTCGGAATAAAGTTTTCATCCGATTCGGAAGCTTGTTCTGTTTTTTGATCTTCCACAGGTTTCTTCGGTTCTTCCACCACTTTTGGTTCCGCTTCTTTTTCTTTGGCCTCAGTCGCAGCAACCTTTTTATCGGGGGCCGCCACAGTCGCAGGCTCAACTTTGGTATCCGGTTTTTTCGAGCCTGTTTTCTTGGCTTCGGCTTCTTGACGTTTTTGGGCTTTCGTTTTTTTGGGAGGACGTGTTTTTTGGTTGATACTGTCCAAATCAATACTGCCCAACACCTTAGGACCTTTAGGGGTTTTTTCTTCTTCCGGTTCGGATTGGGGTTCAACCCCTGGTTTGTGTGCTGTTTCTTTTTCCGGCTCGACGGCAGGCGTTTCTTCAACAACTGGTTCGGATTCCGGTTGCTCAGCCACATCAGGTGCTTGTTTCATCGGTTTGGGTTCTACCTTTGTATCTTCAACAGCTTTAGGTTCAGCTACTTTTTCATTTACAGAAGTTTCGGAGGCTTCAACCGGTTTTTCTTCTTGAACAGTTACTTCCGGTACAGTTTCAGCAGCCTCTTCCACCACTTCTTGTTTTTCGGTAGTTTTTTCACGCTCCTCATGGGGCTCTTCAACAGCCGGTTTTGATTCAGTTACCTGCGGCTCCGGTTGGGGTTCGTCAGGTGCTGTATGGGATTCTTTTTCAGGAACCTGCTCTTCGGCAGCTTTGGATGGGACATTTTTTTCCTGAGTGGCATTAAAAGAGGTATTGGCATTGGTGATAAACAACTCATCGCTGGATTCAAAATCGTCGGTTTCGGCCGGTGCTTTCTCTTGCTTCATGGTATCATCGATACTGATGGTCTGCTTGCCGACATACTCAAGCCCTTTTTTGTGTGCAATTTCTTTCACAATTTTTTCAGATTGGAACTCTCTGACCAGCAATTCGTACATTTCGGGTTCCAATTTAAAATTCGGTGTAGCTTCAATTTTGAAACCTTTTTTTCCCAGAAAGTCAATGATGGTTCCCATCCCCACATTGAATTCACGGGCGGCTTTACTTAATCTTACTATCTTTTTTGATCCAGCCATATGGTTTGCGTTTATAATATCTTTTTTATTGTTTCCCTGAAAATTCTTATCGATACATCAGGTGTTTTATTCAAATTCGGTTTTCAAAATTTTAATCACCTCACGTATGGTTTCTTCTTCCAAATCGGTACGGTTCACCAACTCCTCCATATCGAGTTCCAACACGCTTTTCGCCGTATCACAACCGATATTTTTCAACTCATCGATAATCCATTGATCGATTTCATCTGAAAAATCTTCCAAGGCAACGTCTTCGGCATCGGCATCCGAATCGCGGTAAACATCAATTTCGTATCCGGTAAGCTGACCGGCCAATCGAATATTAAATCCTCCTTTTCCAATGGCAAGCGACACCTGATCCGGTTTCATGTAGACATCGGCCGTATGATTTTCTTCATCAAGGCTAATGGAAGAAATTTTAGCAGGCGACAAGGCACGTTGGATATATAAGCTTGTGTTGGTGGTGTAGTTAATTACATCAATATTCTCGTTACGCAACTCGCGGACAATTCCGTGAATCCGCGATCCTTTCATCCCGACACAAGCACCTACCGGGTCGATACGATCGTCATACGATTCGACAGCCACCTTGGCCCTTTCACCCGGTTGACGAACAATTTTTTTAATGGTAATTAATCCATCATAAATTTCAGGCACTTCCTGTTCGAAAAGACGTTCAAGAAATACCGGCGAGGTACGCGACAGGATAATCACCGGGTTGCTGTTGCGCATGTCCACTTTTGAAACAACCGCACGAATGGTATCTCCTTTTTTGAAATAATCGGAAGGAATTTGTTCTGATTTTGGAAGAATTAATTCAATTTCCTCATCATCCAGCACCAGAATCTCTTTTTTCCAAACCTGATAAACTTCTCCGGTTACCACTTCGCCTACTTTTTCCTTATATTTTTTATAGACATTGTCTTTTTCGTAGTCCATGATGCGGGCTACCAGATTTTGCCGTACGGATAAAATTTCACGCCGTCCGAAATCCGAAAGAAAAATTTGCTCGGAAACCTCTTCACCTACTTCAAAATCGGGTTCAATTTTAATGGCATCGGAAAAAGCAATTTGTGTGTTGGGATCTTCCACTTGACCATCTTCCACAATTTCGCGGTTATGCCAAATTTCCAAATCACCACGGTCGATATTCACAATCACATCAAAATTACTGTCTTCTCCATATTTTTTGGTAAGCATGCTATGAAACACATCTTCAATGATGCGCATCATGGTTTCTCTATCGATGTTTTTGAACTCTTTAAACTCAGAAAAAGTTTCGACCAAGTTAATATTATCCATTGTTCGTGTTTTTTTAATCTTTAAATCTTAATAACCGCTTTGGCTGTTTTTATATCCGACATAGGGATGCGTATGGTTTCCCCTTGTTCTATTTTAGTTTTCTTTTTTATTTTCTTCTCAAATTCTTCCTGAAAAAGGATGGAAGATTCTTCGGCTTCAAGCAAAACGCCCTTCATTTGCCGTCCATCTTCCAGGGTCAGGCTTATCCGTTTTCCAATATACTTTTTGTATTGTCTTAACATGGCAAGCGGATATTCCAGACCGGCAGAAAGCACTTTTAATTCAAAGTCTTCCTGGTCGCGATCGAGCCGGTGTTCAATATAACGACTTAAATCGATGCAATGCTGAATGCTCACACCCGTATCGCTATCTATCACCACATTAATCACATTATCGGCACTTACTTTACAGTGCACCAAATATCGGTCGGTACCCTCAAGAGCCTCTTCGGCCCACTGTTTTATTTGTTCTGTTTGAATCATATTTCAATAAAAGAGGGGACTGCCCGTCCCCTCAAAATCACTCATTTGTATCACCTCAAGTTGTCCGACCAGGGCTCGAACCTGGACCGGCAGAACCAAAATCTGCAGTGCTACCATTACACCATCGGACAATCGGGCTGCAAATGTACAACTTTTTTTAAAAAATCATCATGCTCTTTTAAAATTCCTTAAAATTTAAGTCAGGCAAATAAATTTACTAAATTCGCTGCCGTAATCTGTTTATCAAACATTCATTCAATGAATCAATTTAAAAAGCTCAACAACTGGATGGGATGGGGTGTTTTTGCCATCGCAGCCTTTGTATTTTTATCTACCATCGAACCCACTGCCAGCTGGTGGGATTGTGGCGAATACATAGCCACAGCCTATAAATTACAAGTAGGACACCCTCCGGGAGCCCCCTTGTTTCAAATGTTGGGACGCTTTTTCTCGCTTTTTGCTTTTGGCAATGTGGCCCATGTCGCCATGATGGTTAACATCATGTCGGCGTTGAGTAGTGCATTTACCATTTTGTTTCTGTTTTGGACCATTACGTTGTTGGCACGAAAAATCTATATACGTAAAGAAGGTGACCAACTTACCCGGGGACAAATGTGGGCTGTACTTGGTGCGGGAATGGTAGGTGCGTTGGCTTATACATTTACCGATTCGTTTTGGTTTTCGGCCGTCGAGGGCGAAGTATATGCCATGTCTTCCTTTTTTACTGCGATAACCTTTTGGGCAATTTTACGCTGGGAAGAGGTGGCTGACCACCGCAGTGGATTCCGCTGGATTTTACTCATTGCCTATCTTACCGGCTTAGCCATCGGGGTCCACATGTTAAACCTGCTGACGATTCCGGCCATTGTTTATGTTTATTACTATAAAAAATATCCTTTTTCGTGGAAAGGTTTTCTGATAGCCGGGGCCGTTGCCTTGGGTATCCTGGCCACCGTGATGTACATCATCATTCCTCAGGTGGTTAACCTGGCAGGAAAAACGGAACTTTTCTTCGTTAACGGATTGGGATTACCTTTTAATACAGGTACTATCTTTTATTTCTTATTGCTGATCGGATTGCTGGTTTACGGAATTTACACCACCCGTAAAAAAGGAAAAGTTGTTTACAACACCCTTTTGTTGGCCCTTACCTTTATTTTGATTGGGTATTCCTCTTTTTTAATGTTGGTGATTCGTGCCAATGCCGACACACCAATCAACGAAAACGATCCCAAAGATGCGGTAAGTCTTTTATCTTACCTCAATCGTGAACAGTATGGAACCTGGCCCTTGTTTTATGGTCAATATTATAATGCACCCGAAGTAGGCCGTGAAGATGGCACTCCGGTTTACAAACGCGATGACAAGAAGAAAAAATACGTGGTGGTGGACGACCGCAAAGGAACCGTTCCGGTATACGACAGTCGTTTCGAGACCCTGTTTCCAAGAATGTGGAGCGATCAAAAGCCCAGCCACATTAAAATTTATA
>CBETNY010000011.1:0-15478 GCA_965537275.1 uncultured bacterium
TACAATTCCATCCCAGTAAGTTCAAACTATCGAAAACCATCGTGTAGGTTTGACCGGCATCGCGTGAGCGATAAATTCCAAGTAAACCATAATCTGAGCCTGACATAATCGCATAAACCACATTGGCACTATCGGCCGTAACAGCCAGTTCGGTTCGGGCATTGTCAGTATTATCAATGGCTTTGGTCCAGGTTTGACCGGCATTTTCGCTATAATAAATGGCTCCATTTTGCGAAGAAGTCCCATACATTCGGGTGTTTGAACCGGGTTGAAACTCTATATCGCGTAAATGAAGATTGTTAATTTTATTCCAGCTTTGTCCGGCATTGGTTGTTTTAAACAAACCGCCATTACTGGCAGCATAAAGGGTATGATTATCCGCAGGATCTACCAGTAAACGATAGATCATTCCATACTGGTGTTGTTGCCAATTTAAACCGGTTGTATTCCAGGTTTGACCTCCATCGGTCGATTTTAACACCCCAACAGAATAAGTATCCCAATGGTCCTTATCGCCGGTACCGAGGTAGATAATATCATCGCCCCCTTCATTTATCACAACCATATCCGCTACGCCCAAAGCATTGTTAAAATCACCCAGGGGAGTCCAGTTGTCTCCGGCATCGGTAGTTTTCCAGGCGCCTCCGGATGCGGATCCCACATAAATCACGCTGGTGTCCACCGGGCTAAACGCTACGCAATTAATACGTCCCAAACCGGCGTATCCTCCAAGGCTTGAGGTTGGGCCAATGCTTGTCCAGTTTCCGGCCGTATTTAAAAATTCTTTAGGATGTTGCGCCTGGAATGATTTAAACACTGTATAAGCATCCTGCTCAGGAAAAGCTCCTGTTTTTGGATCAACACGACTTTCCCAAAACCATTCCCAACGTTTAAACTTTTCATAATTCTCGTCAAGGACTTCATTTTCCTCATTATTATTTACCTCTTCGGCCTTTGCCTCTTTAAAATAAGTATAAAACGCGTTTTGGAAATCCTTTAAACTAAGCTCGTTTCGAGATTTTGTGTTAGGCATTTTTTTCATCCATTCCTGTCCCTGCAATGGAGAAAGGATGCCACTTCCTATAAACAAGAGCAAGGCAACAAGCATCCAATTTTTAAGTGTGTTTTTTTTCATAATTGATTCTGAATTTTAAAGGACATTCTTTTGGGTACTATTTCTGCGGTACTTCATAAATTTCTTTACTTCAAAAGAACAATTATCCGATTTGAATTTTTTTGACTATTACCGTACAAAATTAAGAAATTTTAACAGCACATGACAAGTTTACTTACTAAAAAGGCCCGGTAAAAACCGAGCCTTTTAACCTTTACAGGGAAACCTGCTTATTTCAACACTTCCTTTAATTTATTCACCAAAGCCTCTCCACGTAAATTTTTTGCCACAATTTTTCCGTCAGGACCAATGAGCACATTGTGAGGTATCGACTGAACACCATAAAGTTTGCCGGCTTCCGAACTCCAGTATTTTAAATCGGATACCTGAGGCCAGGTCAACCCGTCTTTTTTAATGGCTTCGACCCATTTATCATGAGTTTTATCAAAGGAAACACCAAATACGGTAAAACCTTTTTTATGAAACGCTTTGTACGCTCTTACCACATTGGGATTTTCGGCCCGGCAAGGCATACACCAGGAAGCCCAAAAATCGACCAGTGTATATTTATTTTTCGATACGATTGATGAAAGTGAAAGGGGTTTCCCGTCAGGATCATTCAAGGTAAAATCGACAAAGGGTTGACCCACCGCCACGCGCTTCAGGGTACGAACACGGTCTTTTAGCATTACCACATATTCGTTGTTATTCAACGTGCTGTCGAAACGACTGGTAACCGAATCAAGCTGGTTTAAATTCAGCATATAAGAATTACTCAAAACCAAATAAGGAGAAATTACACTCTTGTTGTTTTTGATGGCATAACCCAACATATAATCCATTCGGTTGGCTTCTATTTGATTGTACCGATCCTCAATTTCCTGCATTTTTTTCATGTCTTTCAGTCTACGTGCCTGACTGTATTGCTGGCCCAGAGCACGTTCCTCTTGTTGAAAACGCTTTGCCGAGTCTTGATAAGCATCAAAAGCTGTTTGACTTTTTGAGCCGGTAATGGTAGGATGCCTTAGGTTTTTCAAATCGGCCTCCACCTTCATGTTGCTATTCTCAACCCAAACAGGAATGTAGGCATTAAATTTCTTGATGGTCAAATAATATAACTCCGGTGATTTTACAGAACCCTTTAAAGTACCCTGTCCCTCTTTTAAGGTAACCGAGTCGAGCTTAACCCACTGGCCATTGGCACGTTTTTGCATCACCACTTGTACATCTTGTTTTAGGTTATTCAAATGGATGTTTAGTGTGAACTGGTTTGCCGGTTGATTTTGGTTGTTACAGGCAGTAAAAAACAACAAAGCCAAACTAAAAAGGCTTAAAGTAAAAACAATTTTTCGCATGATTTTAATTGATTAAATATAACTAAAGACCTGCAAAGCTAAACATTTACAGAGAATTTACTCAATTTTAACATTTATTAAACAATTCTTAGCCACAATAAATGCCCACACAACATTAAAATCCATCAATGGTAAAACCACCATCCACCGCCAGACATTGTCCGGTAATATAAGAAGATGCAGGGAGGCACAGAAAAGCAACAGCGGCAGCCACTTCACCCGCTTCGGCAATTCTTCCTAAGGGTGTATGGTTCAGAACATCCTGCAGATAACTTTCATCTTTCAAAAGGTTTTCCACCAAAGGAGTTTTGGTGTACCATGGGGCGACGGCATTTACACGAATGGCATCACCGGCCCATTCTACAGCCAAATTTCGCGTAAGCTGAGCCAAAGCTGCTTTGGTCATGCCATAGGGTGCTCCGGTGCGAAGGTGGGTTAATCCGGCTACCGACAAAACATTCACCAGTGCTGCTCCCTGCACCTTTTTTAGTAAAGGATAAAACAAGCGAGAAACCATAAAATTGGAATGCATGTTGGTATTGAAAATGTGAAAATATTCTTCATCGGTATAGTCAATCGCCCTTTTCCTGATGTTGGTACCCACATTGTTGACTAAAATATCCAGTTGCTGGTGTTGGTGGTTAAGAATTTTAAACATTTTTAACCGGTCTTCTTCCCGGGTAACATCAGCCTGAATACCAAAAGCGCGGTATCCTTGTGTTTTCATGTGATCGAGCTGTTGTTCGATTTCTTCTTTTTTACGGGCTACCACATACACTTCGGCACCCCGCTCAGCCAGCGTTTCAGCCACCGCCTTACCAATGCCTTTGGTACTACCTGTAACAAGAGCCACTTTTTTATCTAAACTCCAAAGATTTTTCATGTCTGTTTTGTATTAAATAATAATAGATGAGATTCTCTATTTTTGCTGAGGATAAAAATAGTCAATAATGTTAATCATTGGTGATGCAAGAATACCCGCACAAGCCATAGATAATCTTTCCGCTTACGGGAAGTTTATCCCTTTTCACACTGAAAATTTGGTGTATGAAGCCATTTCGGGCCATCCCGATTTATTCTTCTGCAAAATAGATGATCGATGGGTGATGGCACCCAACACACCGGAAAATTACAAAAAACAATTGATAAAAAAAGAGATTCCTTTTTGCGAGGGTGAAAATAGTGTGGGGGAAATCTATCCGCAAACAGCTTTTTATAATGCAGTGGTTACTGAAAAGTATTTGATACATAATCGAAAAGTTACAGATCCGATCATTAAACAAAAAGCCATTGGAAAAACAGCCATTCATGTAAATCAGGCTTACACCCGTTGCAGCCTGCTTCCGCTTTCGCAGGACAGATTTATTACTTCTGATGAAGGAATTTATCAAACACTTTTAAAGACCGGGGTTGAAATTTATTATTTCTCGCCAAAAGGCATTTTGCTCCCGGGATTCCGAAATGGCTTCTTAGGTGGTTGTTGTGGTATTTTTGAAAACCGGATATTTATTATCGGGCAATTAAGTTTTTATCCCGAAGGGGAAAAATTGCGCAGGGTATTACAGCATTGTAATTACGAAATTATCGAACTCTATACAGGCCCCTTGTTCGATGGGGGAAGCCTGCTTTTCCTTCCTTAAACTTTTTTCGTAAATTTGTGGCAATATTTCCGCTGAAACATGTTGAACCTGGATAACATATTTCCAAAAATGACTTTCCTGAACATCAAGGAAAGAGACAGATTCTGCTAATCTGTATTTTCTAACAGATTATTTTTCCAATTTATTTTTTTAAAATCTATTTTATCATGGAATTACCATTTGCAGAATCCTATAAAATAAAAACCGTTGAAAGCATTCAGAGAAGCACGCGCGAAGAACGGGTGCAATGGATCAAAGAAGCCAAATACAATTTATTCAACCTGCGGAGCAATCAGGTGTTTGTCGATTTACTGACCGATTCGGGAACCGGGGCCATGAGCGACAAACAATGGTCGGCTATGATGCTGGGCGACGAAAGTTATGCCGGGGCTTCATCTTATTATAAACTTAAAGAGGCCATCGCCGATATTACCGGTTTTGAATACTTCTTGCCAACCCATCAGGGGCGGGCTGCTGAAAACGTGCTGTTTTCTGCCCTTATCAAAGAAGGGGATATCATTCCCGGAAACTCACACTTCGACACCACCAAAGGCCACATCGAATTCAGAAAAGCCACAGCGGTTGACTGCACCATCGATGAAGCTTTTCATACCGAACTCGACCATCCGTTTAAAGGAAATGTTGACTTAAACAAACTGGAAGCAGTACTGAAAAAATATCCACGCGAGCGTATTCCGCTCATTATGCTCACCATTACCTGTAACTCATCGGGAGGACAACCGGTTTCCATTGCCAATATGAGGGCTGTGAAACAAATGGCTGACCAATATGGTGTTCCTGTATTTTTCGATTCGGCCCGTTTTGCCGAAAATGCCTATTTCATCAAGTTACGTGAAGCCGCTTACCGCGATAAAAGTATCCGCGAAATTGTCCGCGAAATGTTTTCATATGCCGATGGAATGACCATGAGCAGCAAAAAGGACGCCATCGTCAATATGGGCGGATTTATTGGCTTTCGCCACCGTGAACATTTTGAAAAAGCCACCACTTTTAACATCCTTTTTGAGGGATTTATCAATTACGGCGGGATGTCGGGACGCGATATGAATGCCCTGGCACAGGGTCTTTATGAAGGAACCGAATTCGATTATCTTGAAACACGCATAAAACAGGTGGCTTACCTGGGAAAACAATTGCGCGATTATGGAATTCCCATTCAATATCCATACGGTGGCCATGCTATTTTTGTAGATGCCAAACGCTTCCTTCCCAAATTACCCAAAGAACAGTTTGTCGCCCAAACATTGGGAGTAGAATTATACATCGAAGGAGGTGTTCGGGGGGTTGAAATAGGAACCCTGCTCGCCGACCGCGACCCGGTAACCCGCGAAAACCGCTATCCCGACCTTGAATTGCTACGTTTAGCCATTCCCCGAAGGGTTTACACCAACAACCACATGGATTATGTGGCTGCGGCACTTATTAACGTATATGACCGTCGGAACGAAATCACCAAAGGTTTCCGTATTTTGAAAGAAGCCCCGATTTTACGCCATTTTACCGTCGAACTTGCGAGAGTATAGCTGCCCTATAGCACATTCAACCGGTTGGCATCCTGCTTAAGAAATATAAAAAGTAAAATGGTAAACGACCACAACGATGATCCACCATAACTAAAAAAGGGAAGCGGGATGCCCACCACCGGGGCAAGACCAATGGTCATGCCAATGTTTACGGTAAAATGAAAAAACAAAATGGAAGCTACGCCATAACCATAAATTCGGCTAAAGGCCGATCGCTGTCGTTCAGCCATCCAACCAATGCGGATAAAAAGGCCGAGAAATAACAAAATAAGCACAACAGACCCCAGAAAGCCACGCTCCTCTCCAACAGTACAAAAAATAAAATCGGTGCTTTGTTCTGGAACAAAATGATTCTGTGTCAGCATCCCCTGCCGAAATCCTTTTCCTTTTAAACCACCCGACCCGATGGCGATTTTGGCTTGGTTTACATTGTAACCAACCCCGTGGATATCCTTTTTTAATCCCAACATCACCTGAATCCGTACCCGTTGATGAGGTTCCAACACATGCTGAAAAGCATAGTTCACACTAAAAATAAAAACCAATGAAATGGCAACCACCGCCAAAACAGCCAACTTTTTTTGCCGTAACCTGCGACTCACCAAAAAACCAATCAGCGTTAAAACAAGCAAAGCCCCCGCCACGTATACCTCACCCCAGATAATGGTTGTGATAAAAAAAAGTGCCATAAACACACCGGCAACAATAATTAAGCCCGACAAACCTTCGCGAAAAAGCACCAAAACAAAAGCAAAATAAACCAAAGCCGAGCCGGTATCATTTTGCAAAAGGATAAGCAAGGCTGGTGCTCCCAGAATACTTATGGCCAATATTTTGGTTTTTAACTTCCTTAAATCGACATTCCGTTCACTTAAATATTTTGCCAGCGCCAAAGCGGTACTAAATTTGGCAAACTCGGCAGGCTGTAATGCAAAGCTACCAATCTGAAACCACGATTTCGATCCGGCCACCGTTTTTCCAAAAAACAATACGCCAATCAATACCAACAGCGTCAAAAAATAAAAACCGTAGGCAAAACCGGAAAAAAACTTTGCATCAATAATCAAGATGGTGAAAGCCAACAAAAAGGCCATTCCTATCCATATAAGCTGCTTACCATAACGTTCGGAAAAATCCAAAACCCACCCTTCATGAGCGGTGGCCGATGCAGAATAAATACTCAGCCAGCCATAAGCCACCAGCAACAGGTACATTGCCACAGCCACCCAATCGATGGAACCCACAATTTTATCCCTTCTTCTCATCGTTTTTTAGATTTGTGATGATGTATCAAATCGCCTTTCATGATTCTTTTCTCCAGTAGCGGCCTTTTGGTGTGTCCTCTCAGGTATTTTTCAATCATCAAACTTGCAATGGGAGCCGCCCAGGTAGATCCAAAACCGGCATTTTCCACAACCACTGCCAGGGCGATTTTAGGATGTTTTACCGGAGCAAAAGCCATAAAAATGGAGTGATCTTCACCATGCGGATTTTGCACGGTTCCCGTTTTTCCGGCTTGCGAAATACTATCCATATGATAAAACCTCGCTGTTCCCTCTTTTCCGTCAAACACTTCACGCATCGACTTGACAGCCAATTGAAAATAGGATGAGTCGATGGCCACATGATGAACCGTTTTAAATTTATCAGACAAGGTATCATCACGTGAAATTCCCTTTAAAAAATGGGGTGCAATAAAATACCCCCGATTGGCAATAGAAGCAGACAAATTGGCCAGCTGTATGGGTGTCACCAAAATTTCTCCCTGGCCAATACTCAACGATCGAACCGTTAAGGCGTTCCAGCTGCCACGATACAATTTATCAAAATATTTTCTGCTGGGCACATTACCCGGTTTTTCAAAAGGAATGTCTGTATGAAAGGCATGACCAAAGCCAAAACTTACCACCCGCTTATACCAATCTTCGTAAGCCAAATGGCTATTCTCAAAGGCAGGATTATTAAGAATACGTTGAAAAGTTTTCCAAAAATAGGAGTTACACGACAGCGAAATTGCCTCTTCCATTTTCAATGGCGAAACATGGTTATGAGAACAAGCAATGGGCTTGGAGCTGGTTCCCTGACAAGTAAATGAGGTATAAGGCGTGACCACTTTTTCTTGCAAACCAATCAAAGCATTTACCAGTTTAAAGGTTGATCCGGGGGGATAAGTCCCCGATACCGCACGATTAATCAACGGTTTGAGGGTGTCGTGCAGGAGTGCCATATAATTCTTCGACCGGCTACGTCCCACCAATAAATTCGGATCAAAACCCGGACTACTGACCATGGCCAAAATCTCTCCACTCGCCGGATCGATGGCTACAATACTGCCAATTTTGTTTTGCATCAACTGTTCTCCATAACTTTGCAGCTGCTCATCAAGACTCAAATAAATGTCGGCACCGGGTACGGCCAGGGTATCAAATCGACCGTTTTGGAAACTTCCTTTGATGTTGTTGTGGACATCCACCTCTACAATACGCGAACCTTTGGTACCCCTCAACACTTTTTCGTAATACCGCTCGATTCCTGATTTACCGATATAATCACCTTGGCGATAAAACGGATCCCGACGCAAATCACGTTGATTCACCTCACCCACACTGCCTAACAAATGCGCAGCAATAGGATGCGGATAGTGCCGCAACATACGTGTTTGAAAATAAAATCCGGGGAACTCAAACATCACCTCCTCAACCGGTCCCTTCTCCTGTTTTGAAAGTTGTTTGAGAAAAACCGATGGTTTATAATAGGAATAATGTTTGGCATGACGCATTTGCCGTTCAAAAAAGGCTTTATCAATTTTTAAAAGTTTACAAAATTTCAGGGTGTCGATTTGTTTTACCTGCCGGGGAACGACCATCAAATCGTAAACCGCATCATTATAAACCAACAAGCGTTTTTTACAATCATAAACACGCCCTCGCGGAGGATATTCAACCAGGGTTCGCAAAGCAATGTTACGTGCCGAAAATTTGTACCGGTTGCTTATGATTTGCAAATAAAACAACCGCGCTACAAATCCCATCGCAACGAATACAAACATGGCAATCACCACATATTTTCTGGAAGAAAAGTCTTTTCTATACATAAACCTGATCAAGCACCCTTGTGGAAAACCCAAGCAAAGATATGGAAATTCCGGGGTGAAAAAATGATGCCATCCTGATACATTTTTAAACCTAAAGAACACGTCAAAACCAAATTATGGCTATCTTCGTAAAAATTTAACCAAAACTTAACTTTTCTATCGCAAAGCGACACAAATAAATACAATCTTCGCAAACTGAAGTATATCACTAATTAACACGCATGATGGCTGAACAATATAAAATTCTTTTGGTTGATGATGAAGAAGATATCATTGAATTTTTATCCTATAACCTTGAGAAGGAAGGTTATCAGGTAAGCACGGCTCTTAACGGAAAGGAAGCCATCGAAAAAGCCCTTTCGTTTAAACCCCATCTCATCCTCATGGATGTGATGATGCCGGTGATGGATGGCATTACGGCCGTTGAACGGATTCGAAAAATACCGGCGCTTAACAACACGCTGATTGTCTTTTTAACGGCGCGTGGAGAAGATTATTCGCAAATTGCAGGATTTGAAGCGGGTGCCGACGACTATGTCACCAAGCCGATTAAACCCAAAATATTAATAAAACGGTTGGAAGCCGTCTTGCGCCGGTTTCAAAAAAGAACCCCGGCAAACGAAACCATTCAACTTGAAGGCCTTTTGATTGATCCCACGTCACACGTGGTTGTAAAAGGAAATGAGAAGTATAACTTACCGAAAAAGGAATTTGCGCTTTTATACCTGCTCACCACACAACCCAATAAGGTGTTTAGAAGAAGTGAAATTTTTCATGAAATTTGGGGCGATCAAGTTGTGGTTGGCGATCGTACCATTGATGTGCATATCCGTAAAATCAGAGAAAGACTGGGAATTAAAAACATCAAAACCGTAAAAGGTGTAGGCTATAAATTTGAAATATAACCATTGAAACCAATCAAAAAATACATATTTTTCAGTCCCCATAAAATAGCCTTTTTCAATGCTTTACTTATTGGACTGTTATTTATCCTGATAACTTTAACCCGTGAGCGGCTAACTCAGGCAGACGAATATTGGTTTTTGCTTACCGGCTTTCTACTCACCTTTGTGGTTTCCTATTTGATGGTTTATTTTTCGCTCAATCGTTTTATTTACTCGCGGCTCAAACAGATCTACCAATCAATGGGTAAACGCGATGAGATAAAAAAGGTAAGGCCTAAAAATACAAAATCGAAAGATGTGATGAAAATTGTGAACCAAACGGTGTTGGATTGGCGAAATGAGCAGCAAAAGAAAATTGAGGAATTGCAAAAAATGGCAGACTATCGCCGCGAATTTCTCGGAAATGTATCACACGAATTAAAAACCCCCATCTTTAATATTCAGGGATACCTTTCAACCCTCATAGAAGGTGGTATTTATGATGACAATATCAACATCAAATTTCTGAAAAAATCGGAAAAAAGCGTCAACCGGATGATTGCCATTGTGGAAGATTTGGAAGAGATTTCAAAATTCGAATCAGGAGAACTTAAACTACACGAAACCACCTTCGATTTGCTTGAACTTTGTAATGAAGTTTCCGATTTTCTGGAAGAGAAAGCCCTTAAAAATAATACCCGTATCGAAGTGAATACCAGCCGTTTTAGAAAACTTAACGTGAAGGCCGATAAAAACAGAATCCGTCAGGTATTAATCAATTTGGTAGACAATGCCATAAAATACGGGAACCAAACAGACGGGAGAATTATGGTGCGCTTTTATGATTTTCACGATCACGTATTGGTTGAAGTCAATGATAACGGTATGGGAATTCCAGCGGAAAGTCTTCCAAGAATTTTTGAACGTTTTTACCGGACCGACCGCAGCCGTTCACGCGAAAAAGGAGGAACAGGACTCGGTTTGGCCATTGTTAAACACATCATCGAAGCCCATCGTCAAAATATCAGCGTACACAGCACACCCGATAAAGGAACCACCTTTTCGTTTACCCTGAAAAGAGCCTGAATAAGAATTCACAACAGGAGATAAAAAAGTCTGCAAAATAAAATCGACTCAACGTATGAAACATGACAAATTGGGGTTTTTCACCCTATTCGCCATGTTTATCTTTCCATTGTTTACTGAACGATTTATCGGCAAACTTTGGAAGTGTTCGCCTGGGTCCCCATAACTTTTCAACAGTAAGGCCGGCACCGAAATTCTTGGTTTTACCACCAATCATATCCATTAACTTTCTGGATGAAAGAAATTTGGTAGAGCCTTTCATGCTTGCTTTTTCAAAAAAGGTGTAATATCCGCTTTTTACCGAATCGTTGCGGTTCAAAAGCAACAACTCGTGAATAGGGATTTTCACAGGACAAACTTCCGTACATTTCCCACAGATGGTACAAGC
Source organism: uncultured bacterium (assembly GCA_965537275.1). Classification (GTDB taxonomy): domain Bacteria; phylum Bacteroidota; class Bacteroidia; order Bacteroidales; family F082; genus Sulfidibacterium. Next base: position 11,106 of record CBETNY010000011.1, read on the forward strand.
AAAACTCAAATGCTTGTACTGCTTCATATCTTTCAGAAAAGGGGTAATAATGGAACCAATGGGACCGCTATAGGTGGTGTTGTAAGTATGCCCGCCAATATTTTTATATACCGGACATGCATTAAGACAGGCACCACAACGAATACACGACAAGGCCTGGCGTTGTCTTTCCTGAGCAAGCAAATGGGTTCGGCCATTGTCCATCAAAATAACATACATTTCATCCGGACCGTCCTTTTCGTTTTCACGTCGCGGACCGCTGATTATCGAATTATAAACCGTCATGTTTTGACCGGTGCCATGCGAAGCCAGCAAAGGCCAATACAACCCCAGATCTTCCATCTTCGGAATCAACTTTTCGATACCGGCAATGGCTATATGTACCTTTGGGTAGGAGATGGATAACATGGCATTCCCCTCATTTTCGGTGAGCGCAATACCACCCATATCGGCAATTAAAAAGTTTGCCCCACTGATTCCCAAATCAGCCGACACAAATTTTTTGCGAAGCAGTTGACGGGTATACAATGTTAACTCCCTGGGGGTAAGTTTTTCGTCGGTATTAAATTTCTCGTGATACAACCCGGCAATATCTTCTTTCGACATATGCATGGCCGGTGTAACAATGTGATAAGGCTTTTGCCCTGCCTGCTGAACAATAAACTCGCCCAAATCCGTTTCGAGCGACTCGATATTATTCTTTTCGAGGGCTTCGTTCAATTCAATTTCTTCGGTAGTCATCGATTTCGATTTCACCACCTTTTTCACCTGATGCGCTTTTGCAATCTTTAAAACGGCCTCCACAGCATCACGGGCATCACGAGCCCAGATAACTTTTCCGCCATTTTTGGTAAAATTATCCTCAAATTCAATGAGATATTTATCCAAATCATTTAATACCTTGTATTTGATAAATCCGGCACGTTCGCGGGCCAAATCAAGGTTTTTGTATATTTTTTTCCCTTTTTCAACAGCCGCATCGTAACGCGAAATATTAAATTTAATTTTTTTCCGATGAACTTTATCAAAAGCAACTTTTTCGGAAGTTTTTAGAAAAATCTTATTTTCAGCAGCTATCTTTACCATGATTGATCCCGTCTATTTCAAAAGATGTGACATTTTTTCAACCCTTACCGTATGCCTGCCGCCTTCAAAAGGGGTTTGTAAAAATGCCTCTACCATCTCCCAGGCTTCGGTAAAATTAACAAAACGACCCGGCAAAGAAAGTACATTGGCATTGTTGTGCATACGTATCAGGCGGGCCTGCTCGACATTCCAGCACAAACCGGCCCTCACACGGGGATATTTATTGGCAGTCATTTGTGCACCATTCCCACTTCCACACATGATAATGCCCCGTTCATATTCACCTTTGTTGATGGCGCTTGCCAGCGGATGGATATAATCGGGATAATCAACACTTTCGCCCGAAAAAGTTCCAAAATCCTTAACTTCATAACCCATTCCGCGAAGCTTCTGAACCACAAAATCTTTCATCCAATATCCACCATGATCGGAAGCCAGCGCCAAAACTTTATTCGATTTTCCCATTGCCATACTTTTTATGACCACAAAATTACATAAAAATAGCCCTTGGCACCAAGGCTTTGAAAAAACACAAGATATTCACTTCCGAGCCGGTTACAAATTATCCTGGTTTTTGATTTTATCCGTTTTATTGTAATTTTTGAGCAAGTAAAGCAAAATGTTAAATTGAAAGTTCTTCGGTGAGTGGTATCAAATTGTATCTCACTGAAAAAATTTAAGCGAATATTTACAAGCAATATGGTTTCCCGCGAGGGTTATCCAAGCAAAAACCCACCATCTGCCACGATAATGCTCCCGGTAAGAAAACTACCGGCGTTTGAGGCCAGCAGCAAAGCAATGCCGGCTATTTCGTCCGGTTCGCCCATACGTCCCACAGGAGTGGATTCCTTGATTTGCTGCATGATTTTCTCATTGGTCCACAGTGCGGCACTGAACTTTGTTTTAATCAGCCCGGGACAAATGGCATTGACGCGAATGCCATATTTTCCCCACTCCTTGGCCTGGCTTTTGGTAAGCATGGTAACCGCCGATTTACTAACGGAATAAATGCCCAGCCCCTCTTCGGGAAGTTCTCCCTCTACCGAGCTGATGTTGATAATAACGCCGCCGCCTCTGTTTTTCATGACGGGTAAACATTGGTTTGCCAAATCCCACGGAGCTTTTACGTTGACATTCATGATTTGATCGAAAACAGTTTCCGGAGCCTCTTCAAGAGGACCAAAAACAGGATTGGTACCGGCATTGTTCACTAAAATATCAACACCTCCCAAAAGGGCCATTGATTTTTCAACCAACGCCTTCCGGTCATCGGCATTACCTACATGACAAGCAATGGAAACAGCCTTGAAACCCTGGGCTTTAAACTCTTCGGCAACCTTATCGCAAGCCTCTTGCTTACGACTGCTAATCACCACCGTAGCACCATTTTCGGCATAGGCTTGTGCAATGGCTTTACCGATTCCCTTTGATGAACCCGTAATAATGGCCACTTTCCCTTCTAAATTAAATCGATTGTTCATGTGTATTAATTTTTGTCAAACCAATATTAAAAAAACCTTCTGATTCGGCTTTATTCGCCAAATCAGCAGGTAATATCATCTCTTAATCTTCCTGATCAAACCGCAACTTCATCCAGGGTTCTGTTTCCAGATCCACATCATCATCCATGTCTTCGGCCATCCCGCCAAGGTACTTGGCCACATTCACACGGGTTTTAAAATCATATTCCAAACTTAAAGCAATGGCTTCCATAATGGGTGATCCGCCACCATGAACCCCTCCGACCAACAATTCGGCAGTCATACCCGAAGTACTCATAATTTCGACCAGGTTCCATATTTTCAGGGATAATTCCGGTGGAATTTTCGGATTTCTTACAATAAATTTATCCAAATGGTCTTTCAACTCATCCATGGTAAAACTTTCCTTAAAAGGAAGCGTAGCCGCAATGCCACCCGCCATTTCAGTCAACAGGTTAAACTCGTGATAAATCAATTCGCCCATTAGTTTACGACCCACATTGGCATAAATTGTATTGGGAAAAAAGGTACCGCTTTTGGTCTTTTTTCCAAATACAGCCGCCGCCACACCGGCACTAAAAGCCAACTCGGCAGCCCCTGCATACTGGGTTAATTTTTCTCTCACATGCGATACTTTGGTGATGTTGTTGGCTTCGGCAGCCAGCAGAGAAGTACCACACAAAATATCAGAAACAGCCGGTTTACAGCCGGAATAACTGTGTCGGTGCGAATCGGCAAAAAGCATGGCCAAACGGCGACCAAATTCCCACTCTCCGGCCATAAATACACGCTCGTTGGGAACAAATACATTATCGAAAACCACCACCGAATCGGAAATTCCGGTTTGACAAATAGGGGGGGCGTCCTGATCATCTTTCTGGCGATGCCATACGGGACGGGTAACCAGTTTCACTCCTTCCCAGTCGCCCGGAACCACAAAAGCAACGGCATAATCCTTGTCGTTTTCCATTAAAGCACGCGTAGGAATGACAAAAATTTCATCGGCATAAGGCGCCTGCGTTACCGACATTTTAAAACCACTAACCACAATACCATCTTCCCGCTTTTCAACAATATGAACATAAGCATCCGGATCGGGTTGCTCGGAAGGACGCTTAATACGGTCGCCTTTACTGTCGGTTTGCGCACAACATCCAACCAAATCATTTTCCTGATAGACTTTCATGAAATTAAGAAAACGGTCATGATAATCGGTTCCTTTGGCTTCATCAATTTCTTTGGTGCAAATGGATAAAGCACTGATGGCATCGTGCCCCATACAACGCTGAATACAGCCACCGGCACGTCGCGCGCCCAAACGAATCAACTTTTGCTTTTCCATCAAGTCGTAAGGATCCTGAGGTAAATGGGCCCAACGGTTGACTTCTCCATCGATTAAATTCGATTTTGCCGTAGCCAATTTTTTATACTTTGGATTTTGTGCCAAATCGAAAGTGATACTCAGGACATTAATCCCCGGTTTCAAACGCGGATCGTCTCGTCCAACTTTTTGATCGCCAATATAAATGTTTGGCTTCATCTTGTTCAATTTCTCGATGTACTGTTCTTTGGTCCTTAACATATCGTTCTTTTTTAGGTGGGTAAATCCTTTTATTCAATAGAGGATGGTTATCTTTTTGTGCAACAGCCCAATACAATGCGCACGGCCCCTGACTATACGGAAACAACTAATTAATTGGGTTGAATTGAGACTCATTAAAAAATCCATCCATTGCAATATTAACAAAAAGCGTTGTGAAATATTCACTCAAAACGGACAATGCTTAAATTTGTAACTTATCTAAA
>CBETNY010000012.1:0-15297 GCA_965537275.1 uncultured bacterium
CGTCCATCACGATGTTCATCATGTCAAAATCGTGCCTTCCAAAGGGAAACTCTACAGAAATACTGCTCGCGACAGCATCCCTTACGTCTTTGGGCCGTCTTATCAGTCCGGCCAATTTATGCCCGACCCGATTTTATTGCCGGGAAGTAAATATCAGTTGCGTAAACAGTTTGGACAGGTAATACGGTTGACCCCTTTTCAATATTCTGGAGCCACACAAACTTTACGGATTTATGACGAGATGGTGATTAGGATTAGTTGGCGGGCCGGCAAAAAAGAACCCACCACACCATCGGATGTCAGGGTATTTGAAAACTTGTACAAAGCCCAATTCTTGAACTGTTGTTCAGGGCAATTCAAAGATGATCGGCTTTCTGCTGCCGGTCGTGGAACGATGCTGATAATCAGTTACGGACCGTTTATCCCGTTGCTTCGCGATTTTGTACGCTGGAAAAAGCAAACCGGTTTTGAAGTGATGGTGAAAGATGTGGCCGGATTGGGTGATGCAGCTGCCATCAAGGCGTTCATTCAGCAACAGTTTCGGCAGAAGGGAGTAACCTATGTGTTACTGGTTGGTGATGCCGGTCTGGTGCCGTCGTCGCGTTTGGGCGGGCACGATTCGGATAACGATTATGCTTACGTCGCCGGTAAGGATCATTATCCCGATGTGTTTGTCGGTCGCTTCTCGGCTGAAACACCGGAACAGCTGAAACGGATGCTGAACCGTTCAATTCTTTACGAGTTGTATCCGGTAGCCGACTCAGCCTGGTACCATACCGCTGTGGGAATTGCATCGCAACAAGGTCCCGGTTATCACGGTTTGTTCGATTATCAACATATTCGTACCATCGACAGTGGATTGATGGAGTCTCTGAATTATCAACCTGTTTTTGAATATTTTGATGGCTCGCAGGGGGGACGCGATGCAGCGGGAAATCCTTCCGCCGGGCAAATTGTTGAAAGGTTGAATGACGGTGTCGGATTGGTCAATTACTGTGGTCATGGTAATGTGGGCGTGTGGACCACTTCAGGGTTTAACAATGAGGATGTTCAACAGCTTACCAACCAGCGAAAATGGCCTTTTATCTTTTCTGTATCGTGTGCCACCGGAAATTTTGTGCACCATACCTGTCTGGCAGAAGCCCTGCAAAGGGCAGGGATTTTTGAAATTCCTACCGGCGCGGTGGCCTCGTTGATGTCGACCATGGATCAGAGTTGGGAACCACCCATGTATGCCCAGCAGCAGATGAACCTGCTTTTACAACCCAATGCAATAGAGGAGCATACCTTTGGTGCCATCAGCATGATGGCCTGCATACGAATGAATGATCAATTCGGTACCGATGGTTTCGAAATAACCGATACCTGGACAATTTTCGGTGATCCATCGCTGGAGGTACGAACACGGCAACCACAGCGTGTTACCCTCACGGCACCCGATAGCCTGGCGGTTTCACGGCATAACCTGAAGGTGCATGTCTCGGTCACACAGGGGCGGGTAACCCTGCTGCAAAACAACCTCCTTGTTGCCGGTGCGCCGGTTGATGCCGATGGAAACTGTATCTTGTCGTGTGATTCCACCCTGACGACCGGTGAAGCCACGTTGACCTATAGCGGGTTTAATTACAGACCCGTTTCAAAAACCATTGTATTTTATTCGGAGGATTCGCTGTATAGCCATGTGCCGGACAACAAAGCAGGACTTGTTTCCCTGCAGGTTTACCCCAATCCTTTCCATCAACAGCTGAATATTCATTTTGAAACGCTTGATCAAGTTACGTTGAATGTGCAGCTCCTGAATTTAAACACAAAACCTGTTTATCAGATTTTAAACCAAAAACTGAATCCCGGAGTTCACCATCTGTCGTGGCAACTTCCCGATTCAAAACTTACGGATGGCATTTATCTGTTACGGTTTAAAACCGGTGAGGGCCTGTTTTTTAAAAAAGTGATTTTTCGTCATCCATAACAGAAAATAGCGGCTAATTCCTATTTTGATGCGATAGAAAGCACATTAGATAATAATTAGCTTTTGGAATCCATAAAAAAATAATGGCTAAATATTCTTTTGATGTGCAGGAATCAATCCCTTTCGGGATTTTTGAAAAAGTTAAAAACTATCATCGGTGCATCAAAATAGGAATTAGCCAAAATAGCCGCCTTATATTTTTGTTTGAGGATGAATGGCTTAAGCAGTTTGATTTGTTGTAACTTTGCAGCCTAAATTCAGAAAATATTTCCAACTTCTATTCAAAGTGATTCCATGATTAAAACAGGCCAAATCAACCAATTAAAACTTATTCGTAAAAGTCCGCAAGGATATTATCTCGACGGTCAAGGTGCCGATGACATCTTACTTCCTACCCAATATGTTCCTGACAATGTCCATTTTGGCGATAGTTTAGAGGTTTTTGTTTATCGCGATTCGGAAGACCGGCTCATTGCTACTACCCTTGAACCGCTGGCTAAAGTGGGTGAGTTCGCCTGTCTTAAAGTGGTAAGCACCAATCGTTTTGGGGCTTTCCTTGATTGGGGTTTGCCCAAAGATTTGATGGTTCCTTTTAGCGAACAAAGACGCAAACTACGCGAAGGGGAGTGTGTGGTGGTTTATGTTTATCTGGATGAAAATACCGACCGGGTTGTCGCTTCCACAAAATTAAACCGGTGGCTGAACCAGGGACCTATTCCCTACAAAACCGGCGATCAGGTACAGGTGATGATTTACGAGGAAACCAGTTTGGGTTTTAAAGTGATTATTAACGGACAGCACACCGGGATGCTCTACGAAAATGAGGTTTTTACGGTGCTTCATTTGGGGGATACCAGGGAGGCCACCATTAAAAAAATCAGGGAGGACGGTAAAATTGACCTGAGTCTTCAGAAATCAATTGCCGATTCGGTGCAATCCACTTCAGCCATTATTTTACGCGAACTGGAAAAATCGGAGGGGTTTCTTCCCTTTACGGATAAAACCCCGGCCACGGAAATCTATAGCCATTTCGGGGTCAGTAAAAAGAATTTTAAAAAGGCTTTGGGTGCACTCTACAAACAACGCTCCATTTTGATTGAAAAAGACGGTATTCGGGCAAACCGGTAATCATGGCAATTACCTGAAGAGAATCAAAAACAGTTCTCTTTCGTCTATTTAGTATTCCATCAAGGGCTAATGAACGAAAGTAAATAATCGGTTCCACCGGATTTTACCATTCAAAAGCGATTTGTTCGGGTCAAGCGACATCCAGATAAAGACCGCTTTGCCTTCGATATGGTTTTCAGGTACAAAACCCCAATAGCGTGAATCGGCAGAATTGTGTCGGTTGTCGCCCATCATCCAATAATAATTCATTTTAAAGGTGTAGTGGTCGGCTTTTTTTCCATTGATGTAAATCTGACCATCCTTCACCTTTAAATCGTTCCCTTCGTACACCCTGATGACACGTTTGTACAGAGGTAAAACTTTGGTGTTCAAAGCGATGGTGGCTCCTTTTTTGGGAATGTAAATGGGGCCGTAGTTATCGCGATTCCATTTGTATGCAGTGTCTTGTGGAAAGATATCCGGATCGCGTAATCCGGCAGGCACATTAAATACCTCGATGCTTTTCACGATGGGAAGTTTCTTTAATCCTTCACGGGCTTCGTCGCTAAGCATATACACAAAACGACCTGAAATATTCGAACGGCCTCCTTCGGTGATGTTTAAACGGTCGAGTACAATGGGATTGATGGCCTGTCCATCGGTATAAACTTTGTATTCAAACTCTTTTTTACCCGGATCATGATTTTCTTTACCGTTAATAAAAACCTTTCTATCAATAATTTGTAGCGAATCACCGGGTAAACCAATACATCTCTTGATATAATTTTCACGCTTATCGACCGGGCGATAAACAATATCCCCAAAATTCTTTTTGTCGGACCACACCCGTTTACGGCCATACTGTCTTACCAATTGATAATAACTGATATTACTTTGAAACCGTGTTGAAACCGTATCGCCGTCTGGATAGTTAAATACCACGGCATCATTACGATGCACCGTTCCCAATCCGGGAATGCGCCAGTAAGGAAGTTCAATCCAGTCGAGATACGATTTGGTACTCTTTGTTAAAGGCAAGGTATGGTGCACAAAAGGAAATGATAGAGGTGTATTGGGGACTTTAGGGCCATAAGCAATTTTACTTACAAAAAGATAATCGCCCACCAAAAGCGATTTTTCCATGGATGAGGTGGGAATGGTATAGGCTTCAATCAGAAAGGTACGGATGATGGTGGCTGCTACCACCGCAAAAATAATGGCATCGGTCCATTCGCGGGCTGCACTTTTTTTCGGTTCGGTGCGATGTTCCGGATCGAGAAACTGATCCTCATTTTTAATCGCCAGATAGGGGAAATAGAAAAAGGGAAATACCACTGCCAAAAACTGTTCGCCCAGTCCGAATTTTCCAAAACATTTGGCCATTTCGACCAACATCAACATGTACATGAAAACATTGATAAAAGGAAAGAGCAGCAACAAATACCACCACATGGGTTTTTTAATGATGAGTAAAAAGACATAGAGGTTGTAAAATGGGATAAGTGTTTCCCAACCTTTCCGGCCGGCCTTTTCAAATTGTGCCCATAAAAAAAGCGTGGGCAGGGTGAAGGATAAGGGTAAAAAAATCAGTAATTCAATCATTTATTCATTTTTTAAAAGTGCCTGCAAGGTACACAATTCAATGTCTTACAAGCGTTAATCTTTGTTAATTGACATGTGGTTTGCAAAACTAATATTTTAATTTTATGATGGGCCTATGATTGGGTTTCAATTTTAATAGTCATGCTCCGGAAGTTTATATCCCCATGGCCTGCAGCATTTCCTGCATGGTGAAAATTCCTTTTTTATCTTGAATGAATTCGGCGGCAAGGACTGCGCCCAGCGCAAAACCTTTTCGGCTTTTAGCTTCATGGCTCAGGCTGATTTCGTCAACATCCGATTGGTAAACAATATGGTGTGTGCCGGGGACTTCACCCATTCGCTTTGAAATTACGCCCAATTCATTTTGGTTGGTGGCCGGATGATTGACCCATTGATGTAATTGTGGATAGGCATTCAGTATATCTTCAGCCAGCCGCAAGGCAGTTCCGCTAGGGGCATCCAACTTATGAATATGATGTATTTCGGTGATCTCCGGTTGATAGAGACCTGTTTTGGCCATGATTTTGGCCAGCAGGGCATTTACATGAAAGAGAATGTTGACACCCAGACTGAAATTGGGGGCGTACAGTAGGGTGCCATTTTTCTGTTTACAGGTTTTTCGTACCTTTTCCAGTTGGTCGTACCAGCCGGTGGTGCCCATCACCAGAGGGAGTTGTTTGTCGAAACACGTATTGATGTTGGAAATGGCCGTTTCGGGTAGTGAAAAATCAATCACCACCGCCTGCTGTCCGGGTTTTACCTCAAGCCTGTCCCAATCGGCCCAGGTGTCTATTTTGGCAATGATGTGATGTTTTCGTTCAAGGCAAATCTGCTCAACGGCTTTGCCCATTCTACCATAGCCGGAAATGATTATGTTCATTGATGGTTCCTTTTTTTGATTGCCAAATTTTCCACGATTCTTCGGCTTGTATTTTCAGCATCTCATATCCGTTTTTTATTTGAGCGCCTCTGTTTTTCCCCTCTTTGAGAAAACTTGTTTCGGGTGGATTGTAAATAAGGTCATACAAAATGTGTTCGGATGTCAATTCGGAGTATGGAATTTCCGGTTTTTCATCTACTTTGGGAAAAGTACCCATGGGGGTGGTGTTGATGATAAGCTTAAACTCTTTGATGGTTTGCTCTGTAATCCAGTGATAAGTCATGGTTTCCACTTTTTGTGGTTTCCGGCTGACAAAATAAAAATAGATTCCCCTTTTGCGCAACACATAAGCCACCGAATGGGCGGCTCCGCCACTGCCGAGTATGAGCGCACGCAAGTTGTTGCGTTTTTTTATTAATGGATGGATGGAGGCTTCAAAAGCGATGGCATCGGTATTGAAGCCCTTTAGTACCGTTTTTCCATTTTTACGGTAGGCTTTGATAACATTTACACTGCCGGTGATTTCAGCCGTATCACTTAATTCATCAAGTTGATGCAACACAGCCCTTTTGTAGGGAATGGTTACATTTAAACCTTTCAGTTCGGGTTCCGAAGCAAACAGATTTTGTAAATCAACCAACTCATCCATTTCGTAAAAGCGATAATCTGCATCTATTTTCTCCTCAGCAAATTTCTGCTTAAAATATTCTCTCGAAAATGAATGTTTTAGCGATTTACCAATAAGTCCATATAATTCCATAACCCGCTTCGGCAGTTGGTTTAAAAAAAATTTTCACAAATGTAACATTTATTCAGATATGTTACGAGAAGCCATTAATTCGATGAGTGTGATGGTTAAAATACCGAGTACAATAATCACCACTGCCCACCAAAAGTGATGGTCGAGTTGGGTTGGCAAAGTGCTGGCATAACGCGAGACGATTTTTTCGCCGTGTTTAAGTACAAACTGTCCATCCTGGTTTGTCAGGTATTCGGCGGTTTTCCATGGCCATAATACATTTAATGATCCCAGAATAAATCCGGTTAATACCGCCAGGGTTTGATTTTTGAAATGTTTAAACACCCATGAAAGCAAATAGGAGAAGGCAATCAATCCTGCCACGGCACCCAACGCTACAGGGGCAAGCACACCAAAGTCGAGGTTGTTAATGGCATGGATGGCCACCAGTTGGTAATTCCCCATTAAAATTAAAACAAACGAACCCGACAATCCCGGTAGAATCATACTGCAAATGGCTACCACGCCACACAATACCAGGTACCAGAAATTGGCATTTTCTGAGGCAGGGTGGAGGAACGAAACATAGAGGGCAAAAGCGGTTCCCAGTATAAAAAACAAAATCACCGACCAGCTCCATTTATCAATGGTTTTTCCCACAAAATAGATGGATGCCAATACCAGTCCAAAGAAATAGGCCCAAATGTAAATAGGATAATGCTTAAACAAAAAATCAAAAATGCGGGCCAGGCTAATGATGGCAGCGGCAATCCCTAAAACCAAACTAAGTAAAAAATAGAGATCGGTTTTTTGGGCAAAAGTCTTCCATTCACCTTTCAAAAGAAGGCGTAATGCTGTGATGTCAAAGGCTTTAATGGCATTAATTAATCGCTCAAAAATACCGGTGATTAAGGCCAGCGTGCCACCCGAAACTCCGGGAATGATGTTGGCCACTCCCATGGCCAACCCTTTTAAAAAATAGATCAGGTATGATTTCATCTGTATGTCGTTTTGTTTTGAATCGATAGTATGGAATTTGTCCCCAAAAAAGTTCGGGGTATTGTAATCTCTTCGATTATCGTAAAAGAAGCTGTCAAAATTTTTGCCAAAGCCTTTACCATCCAACTACCCAATGTCTGAAAATTCTTAATGCATCAGTGCTTTGATGATGCGGAGTTTGTTTTTAAAAGGTGCGTAGCGGATGGGAACATCCATCCAGGTGCCACGTTTTACCACTGCTTTTTTGTGTGAAAAAGTTTCAAAACTAAAATAGCCGTGATACTGTCCAATTCCGCTGTTCCCCACGCCGCCAAAAGGCATCTTGTTGTTTACAATATGCATCAGCGTATCGTTGATGCTTACCCCCCCGGCAGGGATGGCATCCCGCATTTTTTGCTGAAATTTCGGGTCGTTCGAGAAAATATACAAAGCCAACGGCCTTTCGTTGCGGTTAATCAGCTTGATCATTTCATCTTCATCAGTGTAACTGATTACCGGGATGATGGGGCCGAAAATTTCCTGTTTCATCACTGGCAAATCAAAAGTCACCTGATCGAGAATGGTAGGCTCAAAATATTTGGTTTCCAGATCTGATTTGCCTCCGTACACAATTTTTGCCCCTTGAAGCAAGGCCCTGAGGCGCTCCATATTGGGTTTTGAAATGATATGTGGATAGTCGGGATTGTTTTCGATCTCTTTCCCGTAAAACCGTTTGATGGCCCGTTTAAGCTCTTCGATAAGCTGATCTTTTACGCTTGCGTGAACCAACAGGTAATCGGGAGCGATGCAGGTTTGTCCGGCGTTGAGGAGTTTACCCCAGACAATTCGCCGGGCTGATAGGCGCAGTTGAACGTTTTTGTCAACAATGCACGGACTTTTACCACCCAGCTCAAGGGTTACCGGCACCAGATTTTTAGCCGCCGCTTGCATGACCAGACGACCGATATGAGGGCTTCCGGTAAAGAATACATGGTTAAATTTTAGCCGGAGGAGTTGCTGTGAAACATCGGCCCCTCCGTTGACTACATGCACATACTCTTTGTTAAAAGTGGAATTAATGATCCTTTCCAATACAACCGCCGTGTGAACAGCAATTTCAGACGGTTTAATGATCACGGTGTTCCCTGCTGCGATGGCTCCGATAAGGGGAGCCATCATCAGTTGAAAGGGGTAATTCCAGGGCGAGATAATTAGTACCGTACCCAGGGGTTCATGGATGTAGTAACTTTTTGCCGGAAAACTGGTCAATGGAGTAGAAACCCTGTACGGTTTCACCCACTTTTTTAACTTCTTAATTTGAAATCCTAACTCTTCAAGAACAAATCCAATTTCTGTAGCATAGGATTCAAACTTCGATTTATGCAAATCTTCATACAAGGCTTCATAAATTTCCTCCTCATACATTAAAATGGCAGAACGAAGCTTTTTTAGTGCTTGCTGTCTGAAGTTTAACGATCTGCTTTTCCCCGAATAGAAAAAGCTTTGTTGATTTTCGAACAGGGCATGAAATGGATTTGTTTCCATGGCAGTGGATTATCAGTGAATAAAGGGCCGGTTATTTTTTTAATGAGTCGGGCAAGAAGTGCATAAAAGTATCGCCTCTTAAACCCAAACGCAGGGTTTCGAGAGGAATAATTTCAGTAGGAGCAATGTTCCCCAGGTTTACATTGGCACCAAAGTGTTTGATAAACCAGGCTTGCTGTGATTTTTGCGGTGCTTCCCAAAGAATACTTTCAAGCGGAATGTTTTTGGAAATTTCACTAATCAGTTCATAATTGGCACCTCCGTTGGCATCAAAAATACCCACTGTACCGCTTTCGCGAGCTTCGGCAATGGTTTTAAACGATCCGGCTTCCAATTCCGATTTCATTTGGCTAATCCATTGTTCGATAGGGATTTCAAGTCCGGCAATCTTCGATCCCACCTCTGATAATACCACGTAATCTTTCGACAGGCGCTCAATGTATTTACACTTTTCATCGTGAGGAAGTTCCATCGATCCGTCAGAGACTTCTACGGCATCAAAACCAAGGGCGTCCACAAAACGGCGGTATTCATCAAACTGATCACGAATAAGGAAAGCTTCGAACAAGGTGCCTCCGGGATACACGTGGATGCCGTTTTTTTTATACAGCGCAATTTTTTCTTTCACGTTTTGATTGACATAGGAGGTGCCAAAGCCGAGTTTTAAAAAATCGATGAGGTTGGCGGCAGTCTCTACCAGATCTTCTGCCTGGTGCATGCCAATACCTTTGTCCATCACCATGGTAATGCCCTCTTTACGTGGTTTAGCGGGGCGATTGGGGATAAATTTTAAATCAATATTCATCTATCTATAATTTATTGTTAAAAGAACAGATGGAACTCACCACGATGGTGTTACACTTGGATGTGTTCTTATCCCATGGTTCGTTTCATGATGTTCTATTACTTGTTTGTTTCTTTGTACAGTTCCAAAATTTCAATAAACCGCGGTTCATCAAGCAACTCCGGCAGGTATTCTGTCAATTCACTGTGTCTTTTGAAATCCAGTTTCACTGCTTTTTCAATATCAAAATAAGCTTGTTCAATTTTCCCCGACCGGTATAGATATCCGGCTTTCCGGTACCATAGCGACGGCGATTCGGGATTGGTTTCTACCGCACGTTCCATCAGTGTGACGGCTTCGTCCAATTGGCCCTCAAGAGCAAAGATAAGCGAATAGTTTAACCAGGCATCAATTTGTGTGGGATCGTGCTCGATAATGGCATCGAACAGAGGCGCCGATTGGGTAAAGTCTTGTTGTTTTAGAAAAATGACAGCCAGTTCATATTTAAATTCGTCCACATTTGGCGCCAATTCAATGGCCTTTTCGTAATATTTTACTGCAGTGTTCTCAAGATGTTGTTCAACAAAAATTCGTGCGACTCCTGCCCAGGCATCAGCCAGTTTGTCATCTAAATCGAGTGCCTGATTGTAATGCGACAATGCTTGATGGTATAACTCCAAATTTTCGTAGCACTCGCCAATGTAAAAGTGGGTGATGGCTTCGGGCTTTTCAAGTTTTAGGGTTTCCTTGTAGAGGTTGATGGCTTTTTTGTATTGCTGCATGCTGGTATAAGCATTGGCCATATTAAAATAGGCCGAGGAAAAATTTTCGTCGATGGCCAACACAAATTCATATGCCTGAATGGCTTTTTCGTATAGATCAATATTGCTGTAAAACAGGCCTAAATTGAACCATGCAAATTTAGAGTAAGGGTGTTCGTTGAGGAAATCCCTGAAAAACTCAATGCCCTCCTCATAGCGGTTGGTTAATTCAAAGAAAAACGAAATCTCCTGAATCATCTCTTCCGATTCCGGTTTTAATTCAAGGGCTTTTTTCAGGAACAGTAAAGCATTGGGAAAGTCGTTGGCACTTTCGTATTCGTAAGCAATGTTCGACAACACCTCTTCGGGTCGGTCGGTGGTACTCAACACTTTTTTATAGGCTTCGATGGCTTTTTCGTGTTGATCGATCATGCTGTAAATCTCGGCTTGTGCCAAATACAGCTCTTCATTTCCACTCTCTATTTTTTCTGTTTGCTCAAGCTTTTGGAGGGCCTGGTCGTAATGATGCTCTTGTGCCAATATCCGGGCTTCACGAATGGTAAACGAATGCGAGCCGGGATGTTGTTCCCGGGCCCACTCAAAGGCTGTCCGTGACATGGAGGTTTGCATGTTTTCGAGGTAGTAGTCTATAATTAGTTCAAACTCTTCCACATCAAAAAAATGGCCTTTTCCTGACTTCAAAAATTCTTCAAAACGTTCGATAAGAACGTTTAAATCATTTTCAGACTGCCAATCAAAATCTTCACTCATATGCAATAAATGTCGGGCAAAATTAACATATTAACCGACACAAAACTAATCTATATTTTTTCTTTTGAAAGTCCGAAATTCACCAAAATACCTGACCCGTTTTCATGGGGCTTCCATTTTTTAAAGTATTTTTGTGGTGTTCGGCGTCAATGGTGTTGCCGTCTGTTTATTTAAAATTTTTCAACATGACTTTAATTAAATCCATATCCGGTATTCGGGGTACCATCGGTGGAAAACCCGGAGAAAATCTGAGCCCCCTTGATATTGTGAAATTTACAGCCGCTTTTGTCTATTTTCATCAACAGCAAAAGCATAAGCAAAGAATAAAATTGGTGGTTGGCAGAGATGCCCGTTTGTCAGGCGAAATGCTTGAAAGTTTGGTAACTGGCACGGCGGCCGGCATGGGAGCCGATGTGATCAATGCCGGATTGTCTACTACGCCAACTGTTGAAATGGCGGTGATACAGACCAAAAGCGATGGCGGTATTATTTTGACGGCGAGTCATAATCCCAAACAGTGGAATGCCTTGAAATTGTTGAATGAAAAAGGTGAATTTTTAAACGATGCAGAAGGCAGGCAGGTGCTTGACTATGCCGAATCGTTGGATTTTGACTTTGCACGGGTCACCGATTTGGGGCATGTTGAAAAGCGCGATGACTTTATCGATAAGCACATTGAAGCCGTGTTGCAGCTCGATGAGGTAGATGTTGATTTGATTCGCAAAGCGGGTTTTAAGGTGGTAGTAGACGGCGTAAACTCTACCGGTGGGATTGCCATTCCACGTTTGCTTAAAGCCCTTGGCGTTCAGCAAGTGGTTCCCTTGTTTTGTGAGCCTACAGGTGATTTTCCGCATAATCCCGAACCTTTGCCCGAAAACCTTACCGAGATTTCTTCGCGTGTGCAAACCGAAGGAGCCGATTTGGGGGTGGTGGTCGACCCGGATGTGGACCGGTTGGCCTTTGTAATGGAAAACGGCGAAATGTTTGGTGAAGAGTATACCCTGGTGGCTGTTGCCGATTATATTTTACAGTCGAAAAGTGGAAATACGGTTTCCAATCTTTCCTCCACAAGAGCGTTGCGGGATGTAACTGAAAAAGCGGGAGGGAAATATTTTGCCTCGGCCGTGGGAGAAGTCAATGTGGTGGCTAAAATGAAGGAAACCAATGCCGTGATTGGCGGTGAAGGCAACGGTGGGGTTATTTATCCTGCAATTCATTACGGACGCGATGCTTTGGTTGGTGTGGCGCTGTTCTTGACCTATTTGGCCAAAAGAAAAATGAAAGTTTCCGAATTGAGGGCTACCTACCCCGATTATTTTATATCAAAAAATAAATTGCAGCTTGGTAAAGATGTTGATACCCATGTGTTGTTTGATCGTCTAAAAGCAAGGTATGCCGACTATCCCATCTTGGATATTGATGGTGTGAAAATTGATTTTCCCGATGGGTGGGTGCAAGCCCGTGCTTCCAATACCGAGCCTATTTTACGGATTTATGCCGAATCGACCAGCATCGAAAAAGCCAATCGGATTGCCCGTGAGGTGATGGAAATTTTGTCGGAAGAGTAAGTAGCCTTTTGAGTAGTAAGGCCTTTCACGGAGGTGTGAAAATTTGTTTTTTCACAATTTATTAACAGCAAGTTATTTATCTTCAGATTCTTCTTACTTTTAAAGCCTCTTAGTGATTGGCGTATGAGTAAAACAAAATTAAAAAGGCGCAAACGTAAATTTAAGAAGGTAGAATTTAAGCTGACTGCACGACAAATGGAGTCGCTTTTGAATTATTGCGCTGCACGCAAAACTACGCCCATCAAGTTGATTAAAAAGCGAATTCGCGACTATACCGAAAATTATTCCGAATCGGTGCCACAGAAATTTTACCTTACCAGCAATCAACTGACCATGTTTGATGAAAATGAAGAGGGTGCCGACCAAACGATGGACCTGTTTTGAGTAAAGTACCGATAAAAGGGTTAGTCGGCTGTGGCAGATAAGGTTGCGGATTTTCGTCCGATTGAAAGCTTGAAGTGAACTTTTCTTCCGTTTATTTTTTCTTTTCTCCTGGGTTTTTCATAGCGGTGAAGGTCAACAAAGTCGCCTCCGTTGTCCATGTCGTAATTGACCTCTACCGAGGTTACGCGTAAAGTTTTTCTTTTTCTTCCTCTTTTGGTTTCAATCACCCACTTTTTCATGTTGTTTTTACTGCCTTCCACAAAAAGAGAGGTTTTTTTTCGTTTTGATTTTATGATCTGAAAGGTAATCCCCATATCAGTAAAGGCTTTCTCCACCGAGGTGATATCATTTTCCATGAGTTTACGTGTAATTTGGAGATCGTTCAAAATCTCCTGGGCTTGCATGGTGAAAGCCATTAATGAAAATATGGAAATGAATATGATTCGTTTCATGATATCCTGTTTTGGAAGTCAAAAATACAAAAATACGACAGAAATCGGCTTTTTGATCGTAAAATGTAATAAAATAGCAAGAATCCGATTTGAAATCAGGTTCGTGCAGGGAACAGATCGTCTGAAAGGGAAACCTTAAACGGGTTTTTCAATCGCTAAAATCTTCGATCAATAAATGTTTAAATCCGGGAGTGGCATAGCTTTGGAACCGTCCATCGGGTTCCGACCAAATAAAAAAGGCCTCCAGTCCGGGATGTTTTTCAACGAAAGCCCTTGACTTTTGATAGCCCATCACCATGAAGGCGGTGGCATACGCATCGGCGAGTGCTGTATTGTCGGTGAGTACCGAAACGCTTAAGAGCGAGTGCTGCACCGGATAACCGGTTTTAGGATCAATGGTATGCGAATAGCGGATGCCATTTTCCACATAATATTTACGATAACTACCGGAAGTAGCCACCGATTGATTCCGTAAGGCGATCACCGCTTTTAAAACGCGTGGGGAATTTTTATCGGGAGCTGGTTTTTCTATTCCGACTTTCCAGGGTTTGCCTTCCGCCTTGTGTCCACGAGCCTTTACTTCGCCTCCAATATCAATCAAATAATTTTTAATCCCTTTCGATTCAAAAAACTTTCCCACCACATCATCTGAATAGCCTTGTGCAATTCCATTGAAATCGATTCGCATACGCGGGTCATTTTTCACCACTTTCCCATTCACCAATTTAATTTTTTGATATCCTACCAGAGGCAATAAACTATCCACTATATGCTTGCCTACCTTTTTACGGCTTTCAAAACCAAATCCCCAAACTTCGACGAGTGGCCCTACTGTCATATCGAAAGCCCCGTCAGTTGCCTTACTTACCTGTTGCGAATCAATAAAATTCCCAATAAAATGTTTGTCTAATACCACGTTGGTGTCGTTTTTGTTGACACGCGATAAAACAGAATTGGGAACCCAAAGCGAAACCGATTGGTCAAAGGCTTTTAGAATGGAATCAACCTGAGGATGAAAATTGCGGTTTAGCGAATCGTAATACAACATTGAATAGTAGGTGCCTTGCGCTTCACCTTGTAAATGGATGGGTTCGGGGGCTTTTTTCGACTGTGTACAGCCCGACAAAAGAAGGCCCACTGCGGCCATTGCATAGAGAAATTGTTTTTTCACGGTTATGATTTTATGCAAAGTTCGGTTAAATTATTTCAAACTGGATGCTGTACCATAAAAAAAAGGGTAGTCGATTTTTTCGCTACCCTTTTTTGATGGTTCTTGTTTAACTTCCAAAATCGTCAAACATAATCATTTCATCGGGGACACCCAAATCGTCGAGCATTTTCAAAACGGCACTAATCATCATGGGTGGGCCGCAGAGGTAGTATTCGATTTCTTCCGGTTCGGGATGATTTTTCAAATAAGTATCGTAAATCACCTGGTGGATAAATCCGGTTTTTCCTTTCCAATTGTCTTCAGGCAACGGTTCGGACAAAGCAACTTCGAAGGTGAAGTTTTCATTTTCAGCTTGGATTTTTTCAAATTGATCCACATAAAATAATTCTTTGAGCGAACGGCCTCCATACCAAAATGTAGTTTTTCGTTTGGTATGCTTGGTTTGGAACAGATCGAAAATGTGTGAGCGCATGGGAGCCATTCCGGCACCTCCTCCGATAAACATCATTTCGCGTTCAGTGTCTTTAACAAAGAATTCTCCGTAAGGGCCCGATATGGTTACTTTGTCACCCGGTTTTCTTGAAAA
>CBETNY010000013.1:0-14644 GCA_965537275.1 uncultured bacterium
GGCTGGCCAGCAAACAAATGGCCGGAAAAGCCGATAATAAAATTGTTGCCGCCATTGTAAAGAAATTACTGGCTTAAGGCATTGTTTCGAAATAACTTGACCATCCCGGCTTGTTCTTTAGCACGCTAACTTCGTTATCTCTACGTTTCTTGCCTTGTTACTGCAAAAAATAACATGGCCTGCTTTTTTCAACTTATTTCGTAATAATGCCGGCTAATTCCTATTTTAATGCGCTGATAATAGTTATTAACTTTGTCAAAAATCCCGGTACATCAAAATAATATTTAACTATAATGCCTAAACCGAAAACAGATAAACCAATCTTTTTCCTTCGGTAACAAATGTCTTCTTATCTTTACCTTTTCAAATTTTGATTGGTAATGAAAAAAATTGCATTGTTTCCCGGGTCTTTCGACCCCATTACACTTGGACATGTATCGGTTGTAAAGCGTGCCATCCCGTTGTTCGACCAGATTGTTGTGGCCATTGGGATGAACTCCGAAAAAAATCACATGTTTTCTCTGCAGCAGCGCAAGGCATGGATAGAAGCTGTTTTTGAAAATGAACCCAAAATAGTGGTGCAAACCTATCAAGGTCTGACCGTGGATTTTTGTAATAAATTGGGGGCGCAATTTATTCTGAGGGGCTTGCGTACCTCTGCCGATTTTGAGTTTGAACGGGGAATTGGTCAAGTGAATCGTAAATTATCACCCGGTGTCGATACGGTCTTCTTATTGACCGAACCCGAATTTACTCCCATCTCATCCTCCATAGTGCGCGATGTTTATCGACATGGTGGCGATATCAGCAGCATGGTTCCCCGGGAAGTGAAGCTGGATGAAAATAAAAATAGATAAAAACAGTTTTGTTTTTACGATTGAACCATTTGGCTATGAACCAAAATTCCCAAAAAAACTATTGGAATAAGCTGGCGCCTACAAAAGAGTTTACCACTAGCCTGGATTTCAATTTGTTACATCCCCTGTCTAAAGATGCCAAAATTGTTGATTACGGATGTGGTTATGGCAGGACGTTGAATCAGTTGTATAAAGCGGGTTATCATAATCTCACCGGTTTTGATTTTTCGGAGGCCATGATTCAGCGTGGAAAAAATGAATTCCCCCATCTAAAACTGAAAATTATAGAAGAAAATCATACAAAATGTGATTCTGATTCTGTTGATATGGTGATTTTATTCGCCCTGCTTACCTGTGTGGTTGAAGATAAAGCGCAACAAAAAATGATGCGTGAAATCCATCGAATTTTGAAGCCTGGCGGAAGAGTGTATATTAATGATTTTTTGTTGAATGATGATGAGAGGAACAGATTGCGTTACAAACGTTTTGAAAAGCAATATGGCACTTATGGTATTTTTGAACTGCCCGATGGCGGATTGTTGCGACATTACCATGAAAATTATCTAAAGCAACTGATGGATGGTTTTACACAAGAATATTTCAAAAAAACCGTTTTCACTACCATGAATGGCCATCAATCAAATGGATTTGTGATGGTGGCAAAAAAGGAGGGTTGAGCTAATGAGAGGATTTTTAAGTCTGTTGCTTTGTTTGTGGATAAGTGGATTGCAGGCGCAGGAAGTTTATCTGGCCGGAAATATCCAGGGCCATCCTGCCGGCACAATGGTCCGGGTTCAGGTTTATGCCGATGCTTTTTCGCAACGGCTTACACCCCTGGGGTCCACACAAACAGATAGCAGAGGAAATTTTGGAATGCACTTTTCAATTACTGAAGTTCAATACGCATTCTTAGCGGTGGGCCTGAGAAAGACTGAATTTGTGTTGCGGCCCGGTAGTACGTATCATTTTACGGTATTTCCTGATACGGCCAATCAAAAAGGTTCGGTTTTCGATCGGCAGCAGCCCCTTGCCATCGATTTAAAAGCGGATGACGGCCGGCTAAATCAACAGATTGGTCGGCTTAACCAACAGGTTGATGACTTTGTGTTAAACCATTTCAGGGATGTTTACCAGCTTCACAATAAAAATGTTATTGAAACTTTCCAAAAGCAAATAAACAGTGGGTTTCCGGCGGATATTTCTGATTATTTCAAACAATATGCGCGCTATTCGTTGGCTTCGCTGTTTTGGGCCGGACGCACAGAATCGGCAGAAACGATTGCCAAAATGTATTTTATCGGAAAAAAGGTACTTTATCACAACGTCCGTTATTGCAATTTTTTTAAGGATTTCTTTCAGACTTATTTCGAATCGAAGATTAAAGGGCCTTTCACTAAGATTCAGCTTGCGCAGATTGTTCCTGAACGAAACCTGCATGTGCTGGACTCACTGTTTTCATTGGATCCGCTTTTGAAAGCAGATGCCCGGGTGCGACAGTTGGCCGAGATGGTAATGATGGAAAAATATTATCACGACAAACTATTCAATTCCGGTGATTTTGATGCACTTTTTCAACAAATAGTTCAGAGAGGTCTTTTTGTTGAAAACCGAAAAGTTGCCAGGAATTATTTGTTTAGGTTACGATGGATGGCACCGGGAACCGTAGCGCCTGCTTTTCAACTTCCTGATGTGATGGGAAAGGAGCATCAGTTGGCTGATTTTCAATCGAAATTTGTTTTGCTCTCCTTTTTTAAAACGGATTGCCCCCTTTGCTTACGCGATTTGGATTTTCTGGAGAAGATGCAGCAAAATTTGGGAAGTAATTTTACGCATTTGACGGTCTTAATGGGAAACCCCGATTCGGTTTGGATTCAGAAAATCCTATCGGGACGATTTACCTGGCCGTTTTTGTTGCTGGGTAATCAGCTGCCTTTGCTCGAAAAATATCAGGTACGCAGTTTTCCTGCGTATGTTTTGTTGGCTCCGGGTGGTAAAGTGGCCATGGCTCCGGCTCCCATGCCTGCCGAAGGAGCCGGCGAGCGGATCAGCCATTTTATTTCGCGGTATGTGAACAATCACCAAACCGGACGTTCCCCGTAAAAAGGTCTTTTTTGGTTTTTTGCGAAAAAGTATGCGCCCGGAATAGTCAAAAAAATATTTCCAAATAAAAATTGATTTGCTTTCAATACCTTTGCAAAAAAAAGCTGCCATGGGCAGTAAAGGAACAATAATTGATAATACCTTAGATTCAAGATAAAAAGATTATGATTGGTTTAATTAAAAAGCTCATTGGTGATAAGGCTACACGCGATGCCAAAGCTGTTACGCCCTACGTAAACAAAATTAAAGAAGCCTACGAGCATATTAAGACACTTACTAACGACGAATTACGTGAAAAAACGGCCTCGTTTAAGAAGCAAATTGCTGATTATGTGGCTGAAGAGGAAAAAGAAATAGCCCGCCTGAGCCATCAAGTGGAAGATAATTTTACGATGGAGATTCAGGAGAAGGAAAAAATTTATAACCAACTTGATAAGTTAAAATCCCAATCTTACGAAAAGACCCAGGAGATTTTGGATCAATTACTTCCTGAGGCTTTTGCAGTAGTAAAAGAAACGGCTCGACGCTTTAAAGACAATCCCGAAGTAGTGGTTACTGCCAACGATTGGGATCGTACTTTGGCGACGGTTTACGAGAATGTCAATATTAAGGGAGACAAAGCCATTTATAAAAACCAGTGGCTGGCAGGTGGAAACCTAATTACCTGGGATATGGTCCATTACGATGTGCAGTTGTTTGGGGGTGTGGTGTTGCATCAGGGTAAAATTGCGGAGATGGCTACCGGTGAAGGAAAAACCCTTGTGGCTACCTTGCCCGTATATTTAAATGCCTTGCCCGGTAAAGGCGTCCATGTGGTAACGGTGAACGACTATCTGGCAAAACGTGACTCGGAGTGGATGGGTATGCTGCTCATGTTTCATGGTTTAAAAGTCGATTGTATCGATAAACATGAACCCAATACCACTGCCAGACGTGAAGCTTACCTGGCTGATGTTACCTATGGAACCAACAATGAGTTTGGATTCGACTATTTGCGTGACAACATGACAGCCAATCCGGAGGAAATGGTGCAACGCGAACCCAATTACAGCATTGTGGATGAGGTTGACTCGGTGTTGATTGATGATGCCCGAACCCCTTTGATTATTTCAGGACCCACTCCAAAAGGGGATAAACATGAATTTGATGCTTTAAAAGGGGACGTTGAGAAACTCTACAATGCACAAAAAAACCTGGTTTCGCACCTTCTTTCAGAAGCTAAAAAGCTGTTGAAAGATCGTTCTAACTCTGAAAATGTTACCAAAGCAGGTGATTTGTTGTTTCGCGCTTATCGCGGATTGCCTAAAAACAAGGCACTCATTAAACTGTTGAGTGAGGAAGGAAACAAAGCGCTCATGCAGAAACGTGAAAGTTTCTATTTGCAGGAACAGGCCAAAAACATGCACATCATCGATGATGAATTGTATTTTGTAATCGATGAAAAAAACAACTCTTCCGACCTGACCGAAAAAGGGATTGACTTACTGACCAAATCGTACGACGACCCTGATTTCTTTATCTTACCCAACATCGGAGAACGTATTGCCGAGTTGGAGCAGGAGGGGCTGGATGAAAAGGAATTGATGGAGAAAAAAAATCAAATGATTACCGACTATGCCATCAAATCGGAGCGCGTCCATACCGTCAACCAATTACTGAAAGCCTATACCATGTTCGAGAAGGATGTGGAATATGTAATCATGGACAATAAAATTAAAATTGTTGATGAGCAAACCGGACGTATTATGGAGGGACGGCGCTATTCGGACGGGCTGCATCAGGCCATCGAAGCCAAGGAAAATGTAAAAATTGAAGCTGCCACCCAAACTTACGCTACCATCACCCTGCAAAATTATTTCAGGATGTACAAAAAACTGGCGGGGATGACGGGTACTGCCGAAACCGAAGCCGGTGAGTTTTGGGATATCTATAAGCTGGATGTGGTGGTGATTCCCACCAACCGTCCCATTGCACGCGACGACCGGCAGGATTTGGTGTACAAGACAAAACGTGAAAAATACAATGCGGTAATCGATGAAATTGAAAAGCTTGTGAACGAGCATCGACCTGTATTGGTGGGTACTACATCGGTTGAAACTTCAGAGTTGCTGAGTAAGATGCTGCACCGTAGACATATCGATCACAACATTTTAAATGCTAAACTTCACTTTAAAGAGGCACAGATTGTGAAAGAAGCCGGTCAGCCCGGCAAGGTGACCATTGCCACCAACATGGCGGGCCGTGGTACCGATATTAAACTGGGACCCGGTGTAAAAGAAGCGGGTGGTTTGGCCATCGTGGGTACCGAACGTCATGAATCGAGGCGTGTTGACCGTCAGTTGCGTGGTCGTGCCGGACGTCAGGGCGATCCCGGTAGTTCTCAGTTTTTCGTATCCCTCGAAGACGACCTGATGCGTATGTTCGGATCGGGCAGAATCGCAGGTATTATGGACCGTCTGGGCTTACAGGAAGGTGAAGTCATTCAGCATTCGATGATTACAAAATCAATCGAAAGAGCCCAGCGAAAAGTGGAGGAAAACAACTTCGGTATCAGGAAGCGACTACTGGAATACGATGATATTATGAATTCCCAAAGGGAGGTGATTTATAAAAAGCGTCGTCACGCGCTCTTTGGTGAACGACTGGCCCTGGACATCTCCAATATGATGTACGATCTGGTGGAACAACTGGTGACGGAAAATCAGGAAAATGCCGATTTTGAGAATTTTAAAATGCAATTGCTTCGGTCTTTGGCTACAGAATCACCGGTGGATGAAAAGGAATTTCTTGCAATGGATGCCGAATCGATTACCCAAAAGGTTTTCGATCAGGTCTATTCCGCCTATCTGCAGAAACGCGAACGGTTGATTCAACAAACTTTTCCTGTGGTTCGCGATGTTTATGAGAATCAAAAACAATACGAAAACATTGCCATCCCGTTTTATGACGGACAACGTCAGGTTCAAATTATTGCTAACCTGAAAAAATCTGTCGAATCGGAAGGCAAAGAGATTGCCCTGGCCTTTGAAAAGGGAATTGTCCTTTCCAGTATTGATGACGAATGGAAAGAACAGCTGCGCGAAATGGACGAACTGAAGCAGTCGGTGCAAAATGCTTCTTACGAACAAAAAGATCCTCTGTTGATTTATAAGTTTGAATCGTTCAATCTGTTTAAAAAAATGATTGAGAAAATCAACCGCGATGTGGTCTCTTACTTGATTCGTGGTGATATCTACAATCCCAATCAGGCAGAGTTTCGTGAAGCACAAATTTCAAGAGGTATCGACCGCTCAAAAATTCGTGAACAACGTGGCGATATGCTTTCTCAAGCCAATTCCGATACCCAGGAACGCGTCAAACCGCAACCGGTTAAAGTGGCTAAAAAGGTGGGACGAAACGATCCCTGTCCTTGTGGTAGCGGAAAAAAATATAAAAATTGTTGTGGAAAAAATGCGTAACTTAGCGCCACATTCTTCGTAAAACCTGAAGTTGTAGTTCGTGGAGACACGAAAGTTATTTGATTACTAAACAAAAAACAATGAATAATAGCTTGAAAGTGGTTTTGTCCGGATTGCTCGCTTTGTGGATATTCTCTGCTTCAGAGTGTAACAAACCCAGTACAAATCCATACCCGATTACCACTTTTAGCTATTTAACCCCCATTTTGAATCCGCCCGATACCTTTCAAATCGCCTATAACTTAAGTAGCTATGGTGATAAGTTTGCCCATGTTACTTTTTCCGATAGTGCTGTCTGGCTGATTGAACGGCTGGGGGACGGTCGTGCCATCATCAGAATCGAACACAACTCTAATACCATAAACATTTTGGCTTCGGATACGCTGGCCATGGTGCCCAACGATGAGTATGTGTTTATTACCAATAACAACAATTACGATATTGGAAATTTCTTTATCCAACTCACCAAGCTGCCCATGGATTATCACACTTTTGAACCCAAATTCAAATAGTCTTCAAATGGCCGGCTGGGGGATTATTTTTTCTTAAAATTCAAAGAGACTGAATTAACGCAATAACGCATGCCTGTAGGACGTGGCCCGTCGGGAAAGAGGTGCCCCAAATGACTGCCGCAATGTGCGCATTTAATCTCGGTACGTACCATGCCAAAACTGGTATCCTTCACCTCAATAATGTTCTTATTGTCAGCGGGCGCATAAAAACTTGGCCATCCCGATCCTGAATCATATTTGGTATCCGATGTAAACAGAAGGGCTCCGCATGCAGCACAATAATAATTTCCGTCTTCTTTCATGTGGTAATATTTACCGGTAAACGGCGCTTCCGTGCCACATTGGCGCAGCACTCTATATTGTTCAGGGGTGAGCTTTTTTGCCCATTCCTTGTCTGTTTTCCTGGGTTCTTTCATCTTTGTATCGTGTTGTTGAGCGTATAGGGTTATCGATTGAAAGCTGATAATCATCAAAAAGAATAGCATTTTTTTCATAGATCCAAAAGTACATATAAAAAAGAGGCGCTCAACAAGCGTGTCCTTTTTATCTACCGGGGAATTTTTTTGTCAAGGGATACGCAGGTTCAACATGGTTTGATTGGTTGTTATTTTTTTTGTTTTTGGGTGGATCCTGCATTGTTGTTTTGAAATTAATAGTTTTGCTCAAAAATATGAGCGTATGATGCGAAAAATTGAAGAAGCGGTTGCCTTTATCCGGAAATCAGGTTTGGATGCACCGGAAGTGGGGATTATCCTGGGCACAGGATTGGGCGGTTTGGTCGATCAAATAAGCATAGAAAAAGTACTTGAGTACCGCGAAATTCCCCATTTTCCCATTTCTACCGTTGAATTTCACTCGGGCAAATTGATTTATGGAACCATGGCCGGTAAAAAAGTGCTGGTGATGAATGGCCGGTTTCATTTTTATGAAGGATATTCACTGGCTGAGATTACCTTTCCAATTCGTGTGATGAAGCGGCTTGGAATCAATACTCTTTTGGTATCCAATGCGGCGGGAGCGGTGAATCTTTCCATGACCAAAGCTTCGCTGATGGTTATTGAAGATCACATTAACATGCTTCCGGGAAATCCGCTGGTGGGTAAAAACCTGGATGAACTGGGACCGCGCTTTCCCGATATGAGCCGTCCTTACGATCCGCAGCTGATTGCGTTGATGGAAGAGATTGGGAAAACCCACGGGATTCCCCTTCACAAAGGAGTGTATGTGGCATGGATAGGTCCAAGCCTGGAAACCCGCGCCGAATACCGGTTTATCCGAACCATGGGGGCCGATGCAGTGGGGATGTCTACCGTGCCGGAAGTGATTGTGGCAAACCACATGGGTATGCGGGTAGCTGCCGTTTCGGTGATTACCGACCTGTGCGATCCGGACCATTTGGAAAAAGCGGATATCCAGGATATTTTGAACAATGCTGCGCGGGCTGAAAAAGATTTGGTCTTGCTCTTTAATCACCTTGTTAGAAAACTGTAACCGGTTGCAAAGGTGTGGTTTTAACGCTGTGTTAATTTTTTGTTAATTGAACAATTATTGTATATTTGGCGTTGAATAACACAAAAAAGATGGCGTCTTTATCACAATACACATTACCTGTATTACTTCAAAATACAGTCAGTCAGCATGCCACAAGGCCTGCTGTCGCCTTTATTAACGACGAGCCGTTTACCTATGCAGAGTTTGACCAACACGTCCGCGCCCTGATGGCATTTATGGAATCGTTGGGAGTGAAAAAGGGTGACAGGGTTGCAATTTTAAGTGCCAATGCTCCTCATTGGGGGATGGTTTATTTCGCCATTGTTTCCATGGGAGCCATTGCGGTACCATTGCTTCCTGATTTTTCAGGTGAAGAAATTAAAAACACTTTGCGACACTCAGGTGCAAAAGCCATTTTTGTTTCCAAAGGATTGCTGCCTAAATTGGAAAAACAATCCTCCAGAGCTTTGAAGTTCAAAATCCGGATTGAAGATTTTTCTATCGTGGGCGATCAAAAAGCGGATGTGGTTTTTGATTTAAACAAAACTCCCGAACAAGAATATCCCGTGGATGAAGATGATTTGGCGGTGATTATCTATACCTCAGGTACTACCGGTAAATCGAAAGGGGTGATGTTGTCACACAAAAACATTGTGTTTGATGTTGTTCAAGCCGGCACTATTCAAGAGATCACTGAATTTGACCGCTTCTTATCGGTGTTGCCTTTATCGCATACCTATGAAAATTCAATCGGTTTCATTTTACCTTTACTACATGGCGCCTGTATTTATTACATTCAAAAAGTACCTTCTCCCTCGGTATTAATCAATGCTTTTCAAAAGGTAAAACCCACCCTGATGCTTACCGTTCCATTGATTATCGAAAAAATTTACCGTGCTAAAATACTCCCTGCTTTTACGCAAAAGAAACTGATGAAAGCGTTATATTCCAAACCATTCTTCAGAAAATTGTTAAACCGGATGGCAGGGAAAAAGCTTTTGAAAACTTTTGGTGGAGAATTGAAATTTTTTGGTATTGGAGGAGCCAAATTGAACGAGGAGGTGGAGAAATTTTTACTCGAGGCTAAGTTTCCTTATGCTGTTGGATATGGACTAACCGAAACGGCTCCCCTTATTGCGGGTTTTGGTGTAAAAGAGGCCCGGTTGCAGGCTGCCGGAAAACCGCTCCAGGGCGTACAGTTGAAATTGGATCATCCGGATAAAAAAACAGGAGAAGGGGAAATACTGGCCAAAGGGCCTAACGTGATGAAAGGCTATTACAAAGAACCTGAACTTACCAAAGAGGTGCTTACCGAAGATGGTTGGTTTAGGACTGGTGATTTGGGAATTTTTGACGAAGATGGCTATCTGTTTATCAGAGGACGTTCAAAGAATGTGATTATTGGTCCCAGTGGCGAAAATATCTATCCCGAAGAAATCGAATCGGTGATCAATAATTTTAAGCATGTCGTTGAATCAGTGGTGATCGAACAAAAAGGGAAACTGGTGGCCATGGTCCATTTCGATCGCGATGAAATTGAAAAGAAATTTGAAGGTACCCGCGAAGATGTTTCCGAATTTGTTGAAAAAACATGTCAGGATATTCGCGATGAACTCCAATCGTACATCAATAAACGGGTGAATAAATTTTCCAAAATCAGTAAAGTAATTCCTCATCCCGAGGAATTTGTAAAAACAGCAACAAAAAAAATTAAACGGTTTTTATATAGCGAACAGAAAAATGAGCAAGAAGTACAGTGAGCCCATGTTTAAAGGGCAGGAATTAGGGGATCGGGTGATTGTTGTGACCGGCGGTGGTTCGGGGCTTGGAAAATCGATGACCCGCTATTTTTTACAACTTGGTGCCAAAGTGGTGATTAGCTCACGTAATTTGGAGAAGTTAAAAAATACAGCCAACGAATTGGAAAAGGAAACCGGTGGCAAAGTGCTTCCCGTGCAGTGTGATGTTCGAAACTATCAAGAAGTGGAACAACTCTTGCAACAAACGCTCGATACTTTTGGTAAGGTGGACGGCTTGCTGAATAATGCTGCCGGAAATTTCATCAGTCCTACCGAAAGACTTTCTGCCCGTGCCTTCGATATCATTATCGATATTGTTTTAAAGGGAAGTAAAAACTGTACCCTGGCTTTCGGAAAACATTGGATTAATACCAAACAACCCCGGGCTACCGTGTTGAATATTGTGACCACCTATGCTTCTACCGGAAGTGCTTACGTAGTGCCATCGGCGACTGCCAAAGCGGGGGTGTTGGCCATGACGCGCTCTCTGGCCGTGGAATGGGCCAAATATGGTATCCGCATGAATGCCATCGCTCCGGGGCCTTTTCCCACCAAAGGGGCATGGGATCGCTTGTTACCCGGCAATTTAAAAGATCAATTCGACATGACAAAAAAAGTGCCTTTACGAAGGGTTGGCGAACATCAGGAATTGGCTAACCTGGCTGCTTACCTGATGTCTGATTTTTCGGCCTATATCAACGGTGAAGTGGTGACCATTGATGGGGGTGAATGGTTACAAGGGGCTGGAGAGTTTAATATGTTTGAAAAAATTCCACAAAAACTTTGGGATCAACTCGAACAAATGATTCGGGCGAAAAAAGGGTGATAAGGACTTTTTGTTAGTCCTGTTTTCTTTCTTCCTCAGCTTTCGGCTCATCCAATGGCAAACCGAGCTTTAGTTTGGTGATAAGGGGCTGCGCGTAGAGCGCTAAAAACAGATGTTCTACTTCTTCACGGTCTTTGCCAATGGCCTCCACAGCTTTTTGCATGCGGGCCTTTAACCGTTTTTTTGTTTCTTCTTGATAATGGGCCTGGTATTCAGAGCTGTTGTTGAGCAAATCGTAGGCTAAAAAATTGTTGGGCCACAAGTGGTAGTTTCTATGTATTTCAAAGTCAATTAATTCGGTACAATAAGATAGAATTTGTCCTTTGGTTAAGTTTGACGCATCTTGTTCAAGCTTTTTGTTAATCGAATGGCTAATTCCCAAATGAATGCGTCCCTTGGGTGTCATGATGCCGCCAATGATACTTTGCAGGTCTTCGTCAGGGGCTTTGAGATATTCTTTCTGTTTTGAAATATAGATCTCATTGACTTTACGCACATCGCAAGGTTCCCATTCGTAAGAAATGCTAATGGGGGTAATGTTCAGTTTTAAAATACTTTCCAATAGGTTTTTCGAACCTGCAAGGCTGATCATCTTTAACACGCCAATATCCGTTTGGTCGTGACCATCCTTGGTGCGCCCTTTGCGTTGGGCAATCCAAACCGAACGACCGTCCACGGTAACACGTTGATGGATGTATGCCGACAATTTCCGGGCATTCATTAACATTTCGCGTGGCTTTCCTCCACGGTACACTTTTATCATTCTGTTGATGCGACCAAAATCAGCCACAAAAGGCGAAACCAATAAATTGTCGCCCCAGGTAAATTCGCAACTTTCCAGATTTTTTTCTACCAGTAAGGTGGCTAAAATGGATGAATCGAGTGTAATGTCGCGGTGGTTGGCAATGAACAATCGGGGTGTTCCCGACAACAACAAATCAAAGCCCGAAGTGCTTATCCCATCCGAAGTATTGTCAAGAATTTTCCGGACAATCACATCCATGAAAAGCTTCTGAAACTCAGCCAACGATTTTGCTGATTTTCCTTTCTCAATCAGTTGGGTGTGCGGTCCTTCTCCAAAAAGATAATCCAGAATTGTTTTTAACTCAGGCTGGTCTAAAATGCGTGGAATGGCTTGCAAAGCCTCCTCTTCATTAAAAGGTCTGATGTCATCAAAATTATATTCTGTCATCTTTTTTTAATTTTTACAAAAGTACAAAAGTTAACAGAATTATACTATTTTTTAGTTTAGGTGCATCATTTAACAATTTGTGAAAAAGTGGTCTTTTATTGAGATTGGTTCGGCTTTCCGGATGTTAGATAGCAGGTAATGATAGGATTGTGTTTCGGTTCAATTACCTTGATGGGCGGGTGTTTGCCTGAATAATTTGACTTAACTGCTTTTCCTTTTCCAGAATTTCGTTCAGTAATTTAATCTGTGTGCGTGTTCGTACCAGGTTATGTGTGGGGTAGTCCACTTTATAATAAGAATTTCCATTTAGAAAATCGGTCATAAACCGGAGGCTTTGTTCATAAACAATGGCTTTGGCACCCAAAAGGAGGTTCTCTTTTTCGTCGGTGGTTAAAAAGGTTCTGATTTGTTCGAGGTATCCTTTTGTCATGGCTTCGAAATGGTCGATGCGCAGCGAAACCTTTTCAGTCTGGGGTTCATCTTCCGCTGCCGAAGGAGTAAAAGTACGAACCATATCGCCATAATCAAAAAGGATGGACGAGGGCATCACGGTATCAAGATCAATGACAAGACTTTGGTGGTCGGTGGTAAACAAAATGTTTTCGAGTTTGGGATCGTTGTGGGTGATGCGATGCGGGATTTTATTTTTTGAAGTGAGATGGTCGATTTCCCCGGCGATGGATTGATGACCAAGAATAAAATCAATTTCCGGACGGGCTTGCATTTTGAGTGACTCGTCCGCCTGGCTGAGCACCTCTTTAAAGGCCTTTAGTCGTCCGGCAGGATGGTGAAAATGAGGAATGGTTTCGTCAAATTCTTTTGGGTTGAGCGTATTCAGAAAGATTTGAAACTGTCCCAGACTTTGTGCTCCGAGGTAAGTGTTTGCCGTGTTTGTGGTCATGCTGTACGATTTACACCCTTCAATGAGTTCAATCAGACGCCAGGCCGCTCCCTGTTCGTCCAGACTATGGGTTTTATTATGCCGGTTTTTGATAAACTGCGGACTCAGCTTTTGTTGGTGATTGGACTGATATTTTTCCAATGCAGGAATTAACTTTTCGGCATTTGAAACCAAAATATCCGTTTTAAAAACGGTGGGATTGACCCTTTGCAGGATAAACTTTCCGGTTTTTACATGCACAAGGTAGGTGTCGTTGATATGGCCGTTTCCAAAAGGCTCGATGTTTAAAATGTCTTTCAGGACATCATATTGTGTGAGGATATTTTGGGGAATGGATGGTTGATGCATGTGCTGATTCTTTTAATGAATTGTATTTGTAAACCGATTTAGCCTCTGGCAAAATGGCGAATCCTCCAAAGAAGGTGCTTGTATTGAACGCGATAAAAAATGAAATTACGAAAACCCCTCAACCAACCGCCGCTGTAATGTTTTGTTGCGCAAAAACCGGACGATTAAGTTAAAAGTAAAGTCTTGAAAAGGTCCTGTCATGTTTATAAACCGAAGAATATTTTCTTGTTTACGTTTAAGAATCAGTAACTTGTTGATGGCTTCCCGGGGGTCGGCTTTATTTAAAATAGAGTTAGCAACGGCTTCGCCGGATACCAATGCAGGATAGATGCCTTCACCCGTCAGACCGGAAGTAAGTCCTGCTGCTTCACCGGCCAGGAATACATTCTGAAAATGAAATCCCTGATAATCGTATAAAATCGGATAACTCTCGAAAGCCGCTTGCGAAATGTCAAAACCTCTTTCCTCAATCCACCGGTGGAAATTTTCTTTTATCTTTTTGGGTGACAGTACATGCGGGTCGGCGCCACCTCCTACAGCAAGATAATTATTATGGGGAAAAATCCATGCATAGCCTGATTTAAAATAGTGGCCATTCATGATGATTTCAAAGGGAATGTCCTTTTTGCGCCAGGGTATTTTATATTGAAGGGCTATGATGTACCTGCTTGTGGGAAGCTTTAGGTAGCGCCGAACCAACGACGAGGCGCCGTCGGCTCCCACAAGATAACGATAACCGATTTGTATTTTCCGGTCAATTTCTATAAAATCTTTATGGATGTGTGTTACCTGCTTGCCGGTGGTAATATCGATGCGGGAAGTGTCAATCCGGTTTAACTGCCATTGCCCCAATGTTTTCCTGTCGACTGAAAACAGAAAGGGCTCCTTGTAATGTACGGTGTATTGCTCTGAGGATGCCGTGAGTAGCACCTTGTTGGTGCGTTTTTCCAACAGGGCGGGAGGGAAATCATAAATGTCAAAAAATTTGCGTGTGATTCCACCGGCACAAACCTTCGAGCCGATTTGCTGTTTTTTTTCAATAACCAGCACCTTTAATTCCGAAGGTGCCAGCAACTCGGCACAACGCAGGCCCGCAGGCCCCGCCCCAATAATAATGACGTCGTAGTGGCTTTTCATGTCGTGAAAAGGTTTTCATTCAA
>CBETNY010000014.1:0-13678 GCA_965537275.1 uncultured bacterium
GTTTCGGGTGTATTGCTCG
This sequence comes from uncultured bacterium, assembly GCA_965537275.1. Classification (GTDB taxonomy): domain Bacteria; phylum Bacteroidota; class Bacteroidia; order Bacteroidales; family F082; genus Sulfidibacterium. The sequence continues at coordinate 20 of CBETNY010000014.1, forward strand.
TGACCGGGTGTGTCGGCAATAATAAATTTTCGTTTGGCTGTGGAAAAATAACGGTAGGCTACATCAATGGTAATCCCCTGTTCGCGTTCTGCCTTTAAACCATCCAGTAGCAGGGCGTAATCAATTTCTTCACCGGCATGGCCCATCCGGTGGCTGTCGCGTTTGAGGGCCAATAGTTGGTCTTCGTATAATTTTTTACTGTCGAAAAGTAATCGTCCGATGAGTGTTGATTTGCCATCATCTACCGAACCGGCTGTTAATAAGCGTAATAAATCTTTTTTTTGATCCTGATCAAGAAATGCCTGAATATCCATTGTTTAATTTTTCTTCCTTAAAATAATCGCATACAAAACGCGAAGGCAAAACTACAATAATTTACTACATTTACCTCCAAATAATAGCTATGGGACAATCAAAGATATTGGTCATCAAAAGCAATGGTGAGGCTGTACCTTTTGAAGAGGATAAAATACGGGAAGCACTGAAGCGTTCGGGTGCCAGGCCCGATCAAATTGAGGAAGCCATCCGGCTGGTGAAGCAGCAGTTGTACGATGGTATGACAACCCGTAAAATTTACCAGGTGGCTTATCGCGTATTACGCAAACAGTCAACCCATGTGGCCGGACGTTATCGACTTAAAAAGGCCATGCTCGAACTGGGGCCCTCGGGTTATCCTTTTGAGAAATTTGTGGGAAAACTTTTGGATGCACAAGGCTATACAACCTTGGTTGACCAGGTGGTACAGGGGGTATGTATCTCCCACGAAGTGGATGTGGTGGCACGAAAAAAGAACCAACAGCTGATGGTTGAATGCAAATACCACAGCGATAGCAAACGAAAAAGCGATGTAAAGGTTGCTTTGTATATTCATTCGCGATTTTTAGATGTGTCGAAAGCGTGGGAAAAGGAATCTCCGGAACAAGGGTTGCAATACCGGGGAATGGTGGTAACCAATACCCGCTTTTCGGAAGATGCTGTTCAATTTGCCAAATGTGCAGGTTTACAGCTGGTATCGTGGGATTATCCCTCAGGGAACAGCCTGAAAGACTGGATTGACCGCTCGGGGATGCATCCGTTGACCAGCCTGAGTTTGTTAAAACGTGCCGAGAAGAATTATTTATTGGAACACGGTGTGGTACTTTGCCGTCAACTGAAAGAACACACTAATCTTCTGCAAGAATTGGGCATGCGGCAACAAAAAATTAATAAAGTACTCAACGAAGCCGAGCTTTTGGCCACGGTGGGCTAAACCAATCGAAATAAAAAAGCATGAAAGAAGAGACAATACAAACCATTTGGCACCACGATCACGAGGTGTTGTGGGAAGAGGTTACCATGGATAACCAAATGTCGATAAGTGGTCTGACGCAGGTTTTGCTGCAGGCAGCCGTGATTCATTCGGAACACCTTGGCTTTGGTTTTTCAACCACGAGTAAAGATTTATTATCGTGGGTGTTGTTTAAATTTCATCTTGAGATTATCAGGATGCCTTTATGGAAAGAAAAAATACATTTAACTACCTGGCCTCACAAAACCAAGGCCATTACGGCTATCAGGGAGTTTGAAGTGGTCGATGACCGGGGAAATACCATCTGTACCGCTTCTTCCGAATGGTCCATTATTCATTTGAAAACCCGCCGACCTCAGCGGCTCGATCGTATCGAAGGCCTGGGCGAAAGGGTTTCGAGCCGATCGGTATTTACGCATAAGGTGGAGCGAATCAATCCAAAAGCAAGTTTTGAAGAGTTGTATCAATTGAAAGTTCGATACTCCGACATGGACTTAAATGGTCATGCCAACGCAGGCAAATATTTTGACTGGCTGTCGGATGCCGTTTACGAACTGTATCAATCGAATCAAATCACTTTTGTCCAATTCAACTATCATCACGAATGTTATTTGGGTGATCGAATTAGTATTCAGGTGGGAAAAGACCAACCGGGTTTAATCCGGGGTTTTAACCTTGATCAGCAACAACCGGCTTTTGTGGCAAAGGTGGAGATGCGTGCGTAAACACCTTCTCATGTTTTTAAATCGTTTCTAATTGGCGTCGGCCAAAAAGCATAACCGATGGGTGAAAATTTATGCCCGTTTTCGATACCGCAAGGTGGCAAATCCCATCATCAAAATGGCATAAACGGCCATGGCGTAAAAATCGTGGTGGATGTCGGAGAACACCGATCCTTTTAACATAATCATCCGGTTGATGCGGATAAAATAGGCCAAAGGGTTGATGATGTTAAGCTGCTGTGCCCAGTGTGGCATGCTTTCGATGGGGGTAAACAAGCCACTCATCAGAATAAAAATCACCATAAAAAACCACGAAATAAACATGGCCTGCTGCATGGTATTGGTTAATGTGGAGATGAACAATCCAAGACCCAATACCAACAACAAATAAACAGCTGTAACAAAGAGCAATAAAACGGGACTCCCTACAACAACAATTCCGAAAACAAAATAAGCAATGAATAGCCCTAAAAGAAAATCAAACATGGCGATAATCCAGAAGGGAATCAATTTGCCGGCAATAAATTCTGTTTTGCTGATGGGGGTTACGTTGAGTTGTTCGATGGTACCCAGCTCCTTTTCTTTTACAATATTCATGGATGATAAAAAAGTGGCAATCAGGGTAACCAGCAAAACCAGAATGCCGGGAACCATGAAAGTAATATAATTCAGGTTGGGATTATACCAGTACGAAGGGCTTAAGCGGATGGGCATTCCTTTAAAATGAGTCGGTTGCTGCCGAACAAGGATGTCGCTGTTAAAATCGGTAATGATGGATAGGGCATAGGCACTCATTAAACTGGCGGCACTTCCATTGATGGCATCGGTCACCAACTGGATTTGTGCAGATCCTTCGTTGGTTAGTTTTTTTTCGAACCCGGATTCAATCACCATAATCTGATCGGCATCTCCCCGTTTTAGCTGCTCTTCGGCCGCTTTGTAATTGGCCAGATGGTCCGAAAGGGTGAAAAAATGAGAACCGGAAAATTTATTCAGTAACTGGCGCGACAAAGAAGAGTGGTCGTGGTCCACAACGATTAGGCGCACATTTTTTATCTCAAAGGTGGCCGTATAGCTTAATATCAGCAATTGGAGAATGGGTACGATAAAGATGATGGGCAACATGGCCTTGTCGCGAAAAATCTGGATGAATTCCTTTTGTATGATGGTGATTAATTTTCTCACAGCTTCGTAATTTTAGTTGTCTTCTAAACGAATGTTGAATTTTTTCACGCTCAGACCGGCAAAAAAGAGTCCGAAGAGGAGAATGGTTATCGTCTCTTTCCAGAAATAAGCAATACCCACTCCCTTGAGCATAATATTTTTGATGATGATGATAAACCACCGGCTGGGCATAATGTTGCTAAGGTATCTTAAGATGTCGGGCATATTTTCCACCGGAAAAATAAATCCTGACAACAGGATGGTCGGTAGCAACATGGCAAACATAGAGATCATCATGGCTTGCTGTTGGGTTTTGCTGATGGCTGAAATTAAGATGCCCATTGACAGCGACATGATGATAAAAAGCAGGCTTTCCAGGAGCAACAGCGTCAGGCTTCCCCGGATGGGCATACCAAAAACCAGAACCGACAAAAGTAAAATGATGATTAGGTTGATAAACGACAAAATCACAAATGGAATCACTTTTCCTGCAATCAGCGAGAGGGGTTTTACCGGAGAGGCAAGCAGGGCTTCCATGGTACCCAGCTCTTTTTCGCGGGTAATGGAAATGGAGGTCAGCATGGTGGAAACCAACATCAGTAAGATGGTAATTACTCCGGGAACAAACATATACACGCTGAGCAGTTGCTGGTTGTACAACATTTTGGTTTGCACCTTGATAGAAACCGGAACGTTGGCCGCTTGTTTCATCTTTTGTAAAGCGTAGGTGCTGATAACTCCACTGGTATAGGCGTTTAAAATACTGGCCGTATTGGGTTCGGTGGCATCCAAAATAATTTGCATGTGTGCCTTTCCCTCTTTATTGAGTTTTTGTGCGAAGTTTTTCTCAAATACAACCACCTCTTTTACCTTTCCTTTTTTAAAGACGGTATGAATTTCATCTTCCGATTGAAGGTACGAATCGAGTAAGAAATAGTTGGACGACAGTAGTTTTTGTGAAATTTCACGGGTAACCTCGTCGTGCGAATGGTCTAAAATGGCAATGTGGGCATTGGTAATGTCGTTGGTGATGGCATAGCCAAACAAAAGCACCTGGGCCAGTGGGATGCCAAACAGAATGACCAGTGTTCGCGGGTCTCTGAAAATATGATAGAATTCTTTTTTAATAAAAGGCCACATGATTCATAAGTTTTAATGAATACGCTTTTGTTAGAGGATTATTCCACATTCCGTGCGATTTTTAAAAATACCTGGTTCATATTTTCCGCTTGAAACTGTTTTTTTAAGCCTGCCGGCGTATCGAGTGCTTTTATTTTTCCTTCCGACATTATGGAAACCCGTTCGCAATATTCGGCTTCGTCCATGTAATGGGTAGTGACAAACACCGTGGTTCCGGCATGTGCCGCTTCATAAATTAATTCCCAAAACTGCCGGCGGGTGATGGGGTCGACGCCACCGGTGGGTTCATCCAAAAAAATGATGTCGGGTTGGTGTATGTTGGCCAATGAAAAGGCGAGCTTTTGCTTCCATCCCAAAGGGATGTTTTTGAGAAGCATGTTTTCATAGGATTTCATATCAAGTTTTTGGAGATAATGATTCAAGCGCTCTTTGATTTGTTTGGGTGACAGGCCATAGATGCCACCATAAAACCTGAAATTTTCGCGGACGGTCATATCGTTATACAATGAAAACGACTGACTCATGTATCCGATTTTGCGTTTTACCTTTTCCGGATAGCGGTTTACATCAATTCCGGCAACACGTACCGTTCCCGAGGTGGGGCGCGATAATCCGCTGAGTATCTTCATGGCGGTGGTTTTGCCGGCACCATTGGCACCCAAAAAGCCAAAAATCTCACCTTTATAAACATCAAAATTCAGATGGTCGTTGGCCGTAAAATGGCCAAACTTTTTTACCAAATCGCGTACTTCGATGATTGGTTCCGTTTGCTTCATGTTTATTGTGGATTTTCCATTAAGGCCAAAAAGCAGTCTTCAATAACCGGCTGTTTAGGCTGGATTTCGATATTTTGATAAGCCTTTTCGGTGAGATAAGCCATCAGTTTTTCCTGAAGCAGTGGTTCGGGAATTTGGGTGGTGAGGTGGATACTGTCACCGAAGCGATAGACTCCTTCGGCTTCGCTAAACCGTTGCAAATCGTGTAAAAGGGGATACATTTTATTGGCTTTCACCGAAAACAGATGACTTTGAAACTCGTTGATAATTTGAGGGGGTGTGTTTACGCTCAGTAAATTACCCGATTGCATCAGGGCTACCTTGTCGCATAAGGCCGCCTCATCCATATAGGGGGTCGATACCAAAATGGTAATTTCTTTTTGCTGCATCTTTTTTAGTAAATCCCAAAATTCTTTTCTCGAAACAGCATCCACACCAGTGGTGGGTTCGTCTAAAATCAACAGGCGCGGTTTGTGGATGAGGGCGCACGACAAAGCAAGTTTCTGTTTCATTCCTCCCGATAAGGCTCCGGCACGACGTTTTTTGAAAGGTTCAATTTGTTTGTAAACCTCCTCAATGAGGTCGTAGTTTTTGCGAACACTGGTTTTGAAGATGCGTGCATAAAATTCCAGATTCTCTTCTACGGTCAGATCCATGTATAACGAGAAGCGCCCGGGCATATACCCGATAATCTTTCTCAGTTTTTTGTAATCGTTCACCACGTCCAATCCGTCAATTTGCAGCTTGCCCGAATCGGGAAGCAAAAGGCTGGTGAGAATTCGAAACAAGGTGGTTTTGCCCGAACCATCGGGGCCAATCACACCAAAAAGACTGTTTTCGGCAATGTCAAGGTTGATGTCCTTTAGCGCTTCAATCTCTTGAAAGCTTTTTTTCAGGTGTTCAATGTGAATGTTTACAGACATAGAATTTTTTGTCATTTTGTGGTCGAATCCGACGAATCATGAGCGATAAATCGTTTAAATGAAAAAGGCTGCCGAAGCAGCCTTTGGAGACTATTTTTTTGCTCGGGTCCAATAAACCGTACGGCCCAATAGGCTAATGCCCACATAACCGCGAATTTTTAAACGGTCTTTGTTGTTCTTGTCAGGAAACTCCATGTAGCAGCTATAAGTTTTTCCCGATTTCGGGTCATAAATGGTGCCATCATTCCATTCGTCATCATCAAATACGAAATCACTCAGTAAGTTCATACCCATAATTGGACGATTTTGTAAAGCGGGATCAGGATTTTTGTCGTCTACTTTCGGCTTGTTCGTTACGCTATCGATGGGCGTTTCGAGCCAGGTGATTTTACCGAAGTATTTGTTGCCGTCTTTGTAGATTTCAACATGCGAATCTCCATCCTGAGTAAGCCAGGTGCCAACAATGTCGTCAGCTTTAAAATCTTGTGCCTGCACGTTTGTAAATGGGGAAATCAACAGCCCCAATAAAACAATTGCGATACTTGTGAATTTCATTTTTTCTTGTTTTAAGTTAATAATTGATTGTTAATTGTGAATGAATGCATAAAATTAGAAAAAAAATGATACAGATGAAGGCTTACTTCAGATTTGTTTCTTTTGCAAGGGTGAATGTCCCCGGCATGCCGATTTTGATGGCTCCGGACGAATTGTCGACTTTCACCTTCACCGCATACACCAGGTTTACCCTTTCTTCTTTGGTTTGGATGGTTTTTGGGGTAAATTCAGCCTGGGGTGAAATCCAAATTATTGTGCCCTTTGTTTTTTGGTTCTCTTCTTTGTTACGGTCGTATTCCACATCCACCTGCTGACCGATTTTAATCTGATTCAATTGGCTGCCGCTTACGTAGGCATTCAGTTCTAAACTTTTAAGGTTAGCAATTTTATACAACGGTTTTCCCGGGGTCGCCAGCTCACCTTCTTCGGCATATTTTACCAGAACGGTACCGGCTACCGGATTGATGATTTTGGCCTTTGCCATGCTTTCGTTTAAGGCATTTATTCGTGCATCTACACCGCTTATTTGTGCTTTAATACTTTGCTGCCGGCTTTGGGTGGCTTTTATTTGCATTCGGGTCAAATCGACCATTCCGTTGATGTCGTCAAGTTGCTTTTGTGTGGCGGCCTGATGCTCGAATAGGTTTTGTATCCGTTTTTGGTTTTTCAGGTGGATGGCAAGCTGCTGCTGCTGAACCTTTACATTGGCATTCAGGCTGATGAGCTCAGCGGAAATGGCCTCTTTTTGTTTAATCAGTACCTGTTTATTCATAAATAAATCGGTGGTGTCTATTTGTCCAACAATTTGCCCTGCTTTTAGCTGGTCGCCCTCATCAAGGGTGAATTGAACGATTTGGCCCTTGTTTTGTGCCGATACAATTACCTCTGCATGGGCATCAAAATTACCGTAGCTGTCAGCGTGTGTGGTTTGTTGATGGCATGCGCTGAGTGCCATGATGGCAAGTCCCGACAAAATGAGGTTGATTTTTTGAATTTTATTCATAGGGTTCAATTTATAAATTTCCGATGCTTGTGATATACTGATATTTTGCAAAAACCAACTGCAATCGGTGTGCTTCCCGGTTGAGGCGGCTCCGCATTTGCTTGTTCAACTCAATGAGATAATCGGAGGGAGTGATGCTCCCGTTTTTAAGCCGTTGAGCCGCCGTATTTACCACTGTTTGTTGAAGCCGTATGATGGCCTGATCACTTTTCAGGAGCTTCTCAAATTTACTGATGGCAGCTTTTCGTTGTTGAAGATCGGCTTTCAATTGCTGATTGAAACTTTGTTTTTCTGTTTCAATCACCTTTTTCTGAATTTCGATCATTTCCTTCTGATGGTTGGTTTTGTTCCAGTCCCATAGTTTCCAATGAATCCGCACTCCCACCATATAATAGGTATCAAAATCAGGGTTGAGCATATCGTAGCCCGGTTTTCCGTAGCCAACTTGTCCGAAAGCTTTGAGCAAAGGGCTTCTTTGTGCTCCGGTGATTTTTTTCATAACCTCTAACCTGGTTTGTTGCATGCTGAGCAGGGCAAAAGCAGGTTGATGATTGACAAAAGTAAAATCGTTGAGTTGAATTTCGGGGGTACGGAATTGGGTGGCTTTAAGGTTTTGTAACCCTGTGATTTCGGCCATGGCCCCCAAGACACCGTTAAGATTTTCCTGTTTCTCAATGATTTGCTGGGAAAGTTCCATCTTTTTTACGCGCAAAACGTCCAAATCGGATGGAAGCAGGGTGCCGTTGTTCACGGCAGTTTGTGCGTCTTGGATACGGGCCTGCAGGTCCTTGATAAATGTGTTGAGTACTTGCAGGTTTTGTTTTAAAAACAGAATGTTGAAATAGAGTAAGTTGACCTGTTGCTTAAGGCGGTAGGTTTTTACTTTTACCCCTTGATTGGCCATTTGGTGGTCCATTTTTTCAAGCATCTGTTGGTTTTTGGTTCTTCCGCCATCCCAAATCAATTGATCAATGTCCAGATTAAATTTATACCAGTCTTTATCGAGCGTGGGCATGCTGATACCGGGTAAGCTGATGGGAACCTTGGTAACGTCCGACTGGTACGACAGTTGACTGTTAAAGTTAAGGGATGGTAAATAATTTTTCCTGATGTTTTCACTTTCCAGCTGGTACTTTTTGTCGTTTAAGCCATATTGCTTACGGGTAGGAGCGTGTTCAATGGCTTTTTGCAAGCATAATGATAAACTGATTTGCGGCAGTTTTTGTGCCATGCCCAATAGTGGTAACAAAAAAATAATGCCGATTAAATAAGTGCTTTTCTTCATGAATGGGGATTGTTATTTTGAAGTGCAATTTTAAAGAAGCTGATGATGTGCTCAACGCGTTCGTCAAGAAATGCTTCGTAGGCTTTTTGGTCTTCATCAAAAAGAAAATGGACGACCAACGGACGGGCTATAAGGGGAAAAACGGACATTCCCAACAAATCGGCCAGTAAATGCTCAGGTTTTACAGGAGCCATCAGCCCGTTTTGAATGTTTTGTTGAATCATGTTTTCAAAAGCTACTTTGTCTAAACGAATAAAGCTTACCAATTCTTTTATCCGGTCAGGATTCCTGTTCACCTCATTAAAAATAAAATTGGCAATGAATGGGTTTTCTCTGATGATTCCCAGGTATTTTTTGACAAATACAGCAATAAAAGTATAAATGTTATTTTCCTGATGGATACTGGTGTTGACCGTGTCGAACGCTTCGTGCATGATGTTGTCGAAGATTCGGCGGAAAAGTTTTTCCTTGCTTCTAAAATAATAATGAAGTAAAGCTTTGTTGATGCCCGCTTCATCGGCAATTTCCTGCATACGCGCTCCTTCCATGCCCTTTTGCAAGAATACTTTTTTGGCGGCTGCCAGGATGATGTCTTCGGTAGCGGTTTTTTTATCCATTAAGTTTAACCAATTGGTTTAATTGATTGGGCAAAAGTAAATCTATTTTTTTTAATGTCAAGAAAAAAACGGATTTTTTCTTAAAACTGTGTAATTTTTGCAGATGGCTCCCTGTAAACCAAACTTTTTCCTGTATTTTTGACCAAAATTTATCAGCATGTCAAAGATGAAGCAAACAAAAGCCAAAGATGAAGCGCCCTTAAACTGGGCATTTGGCCGTGAAAATTATGTGATTATGTTTGTTGGGCTGGCCTTGTTGGCGCTGGGTTTTCTGTTAATGACCGGAGGAGGGTCGGATGAAACGCGTCAGTTTAGTACTGCAATTTTTGATTTTCGCAGGCTTACCCTGGCGCCCATTTTGGTATTGGCTGGTTACGCTGTTGAGTTGTATGCCATTATGAAACGACCCAAAGATCAAAAATAAATCCTTATTTCTATGACCTGGTTACAAGCACTCATCCTTTCTATCGTAGAAGGGCTTACCGAATTTTTACCCGTATCGTCTACCGGACATATGATTCTAACCGAAGGCGTTTTGGGCATGAAAAGCAACGATTTTGTACAAGCTTTTATCATCAACATACAGTTTGGTGCGATTTTGTCGGTAGTGGTTTTATATTGGAAGCGTTTTTTTCAAAGCTTAAAATTTTACTATAAATTGTTCATTGCTTTCCTGCCCGCAGCTTTTTTCGGGCTTTTATTGAGCGATTATATTGATACGCTGCTCGAAAGCGTTTATGTTGTGGCTGCCATGCTGATTATTGGTGGTGTTGTGTTGGTGTTTGTGGACCAATGGTTTAAAAAGCCTGCTGCCGACCAAACGGTAACTTACAAAAAGGCGTTTATCATTGGATTGTATCAGGTTTTGGCCATGATACCGGGTACTTCGCGGTCGGCTGCTACCATTATTGGTGGAATGACTCAGAAGTTAGATAAAAAAACAGCGGCTGAATTTTCCTTTTTTCTGGCTGTTCCTACCATGTTTGCCGCTTCGGGGTATAAACTGCTCGAAAATTACAAAGCCATTAACGTCGATAATATCGGTATTTTGATTTTTGGGAATGTGGTGGCCTTCATTGTTGCTTTTTTTGCCATCAAGTCGTTTATTCGGTATTTAACCGAGCACGGGTTTAAAATTTTCGGGTATTACCGTATTGTTATCGGTGTACTTATTTTTGTTTTATACGCCCTGGGTGTTGACTTAACCATTGTATAATGCATTTTAATTTTCTTGAAGGGGAAGTGTTGTTGGTAGACAAGCCGTTGGGCTGGACCTCATTTGATGTGGTTAATTTTATTCGTTCGTTTATCCGCAAAGTGTATGGCATAAAAAAGATAAAAGTGGGGCATGCCGGAACACTCGATCCAATGGCAACAGGTTTGTTGATCATCTGTACAGGAAAGATGACCAAACAAATCGACCGGTTTCAGGGGATGGAAAAAGTGTATGTGGGTCAGATGGAATTGGGAGCAACCACCCCGTCGTACGACACCGAAACGGAGGTGGATCGCCATTTTGAAATTACCCATCTCAACATGGAAATGCTGGAAGCAGCGGCTAAAAAGTTTGAAGGTGAAATTGAACAAACTCCCCCGCAATATTCTGCCATTAAAATAAAAGGCCAGCGCGCTTACGACCTGGCACGAAAAAATGAATCGGTTGCTTTAAAATCACGCAAAGTAACCATACAATCCTTTCAATTGGTTCATTATGATCCGCCTGTGCTCGATTTTTATGTCAAATGCAGCAAAGGAACTTATATCCGTTCGCTGGTGCGCGATTTTGGCGAATCGTTGCAAAACGGGGCTTACCTGAAAATTTTAAAACGCACGCAAATAGGCTCATACAACCTTAAATCGGCCTGGTCGCTCGAAGCTTTTAAAGCGGAAGTCCTTAAACAAACCGGCACTTCTCTGCAGGAAAAAAACTAAGGGGTTGGCTATCATTTAGCTACAAAAAAACAATACTTGACAAGCCCTCTTAAAATTGTTACCTTTGCCAGCTTTTAAAACCAAGGACAACGGAATACGGATTGTAAGAACTAAATCACAATATATCATGAAATTATCACAATTTAATTTTAATCTTCCCAAAGAATTAATTGCCCAATACCCACCCGAGAATCGCGATGAAGGCAGGATGATGGTGGTTCACCGTAAAACCCAAGCCATAGAACATAAAAAATTTAATGATATACTGGACTATTTTTCCGATGGTGATGCTTTTGTAATCAATAATACCAAAGTATTTCCGGCCCGGTTGTACGGAGAGAAAGAAAAAACAGGAGCCAAAATTGAAGTCTTTTTGCTTCGTGAGCTAAACAAGGAAAGCCGTTTGTGGGATGTATTAGTCGACCCGGCCCGAAAAATCAGAATTGGAAATAAATTATATTTCGGTGAGGATGAAACATTGGTAGCCGAGGTCATCGACAATACCACCTCGCGGGGAAGAACCTTGCGTTTTCTTTTCGACGGATCCTACGACGAGTTTAAAGCTACCCTGAAACGGTTGGGCGAAACTCCTTTGCCAAAAATCCATGGCCGTAAAGTGGAACCTTTGGACGATGAACGTTTTCAAACCATCTATGCCAAATACGAAGGGGCGGTCGCCGCTCCTACTGCCGGTCTTCATTTTTCGCGTGAAACCATGAAACGTCTTGAAATATTGGGTGTTAATTTTGCTGAAATCACCCTGCATACAGGACTGGGAAACTTTCGTGCCATCGAGGTTGAAGACTTAACCAAACACAAAGTCGATTCGGAAGAGATGATTATTAAGCCAGAAGCCGCCGACATCATTAACACCGCCTGGGAAAATAAACATAAAGTGTGTGCAGTGGGTACCACCAGCATGAAAGCACTTGAAACAGCGGTGTCCATTACCGGTAAAATAAAACCTTACAAAGGATGGACCAATAAATTTATTTTTCCTCCCTACGAATTTAAAACGGCAGAGGCTTTCCTGACCAACTTCCATTTACCCTATTCTCCCATGTTTATGATGGTGAGTGCTTACCTGGGCTACGATTTTGCTTTTGATGTTTATCGCCAGGCCATAAAAGAGAAATATCAGTTTTTTACCTATGGCGATGCCATGCTGATTCTTGATTAAGGGGAAGCGTTGATTATTAACATAAAGCCGGAAATGACACCGGCTTTTTTTTTGCTCTTCAATTTTGCAGTTTTTCGTTCCCTGCCGGTCTTTGAATCCGGGAATCGGGTAACAAATGATGTTTCATTTTTGAACGATTCAATCTACAGGGGTTAAAAACCTGATTTTTTGTAAATTTATAGAATTAATCCGGGCAATAGTCGCTGTTTGTGTTGTTGCTGAGGCGGTTGTCCGTGTAATGCCTTTAAATAAAGGGGCTGTTAATGTTTTGTTAAATAGACGTAATCAACCGGCAATGATGTAATTTTACAAATGAAAAATATGTTCCATGAGTAAACGTTTGATTCGAAACCTGATTTTATTTACCTCTTTGTCGTTGATTGGCATTGTTTTTACACAATTGTATTGGATAAAGAGTTCGATTCAACTCAAACACGAACAGTTCGACAGCGGGGTACGAATTGGCGTAAAAGGGATGCTGAACCGGTTATCGAAACCGGAAAACAGTTCGTTTTCCATGGCCGGCGACACCATTTGTATCGAGCAACTGTTACCAACATCGATGCTCGATTCATTGTTTTACGATGATTTGGGATGCATGAACCTGAATATTGCCCATAGTTATTATGGTATCTACAACAAACGGGATTCCACATTTGTGGCGGGTCACTATCAGGCACACAGGGAACAGCTTCTTAAATCACCTTTTCAATTTTCTTTGAAAGGAATTTACCAAAAGGGCGACTATTACTTAAGTCTTTATTTTCCCGATAAGGAAAAAACATTATTTGGTGAGATGGAAGTTTGGCTTTTGGTTTCGGTTTTGTTTTTGTTGGTCATTGTGGCTGCGTTTATTTTTACAATATCAGCTTTGCTGAAGCAAAAGAAAATATCAGAAACAAAAAATGAATTTATTAACAACCTCACCCACGAATTTAAGACACCGCTGGCAACGGCTTCGTTGGCTGCAGAAATGATGCTTCGAAATGAGGTAAATCAGGAGCCTGAAAAGGTAAAAAAATATGCATCCATCATATTGGACGAAAACATTCGGCTGAAAAACATGGTAGAGCA
>CBETNY010000015.1:0-13615 GCA_965537275.1 uncultured bacterium
TGTTTATGGATTATTTTAAAGGGCTGTATTTAACTACGGATGTAAAAACCGAAGGGGGTGCATTGCCCTATTTTACCACCAATACGCCTACCACCGTGATGACAATCTATTATTCAAACGATGAAAATGATTCATTACGATATGCGTATACCATTACAAGTGCCATAGGACGATTCGGTCATTATCAGCATGATTACAGCACGGCTTCCCAGCTGTTTAGGCAACAAGTGATCGATCAGGATACAACCCTGGGAAAAGAGCAATTTTATGTGCAAGGACTGGCCGGCATTAAAACACTGATTAAATTTCCACAGATAAAACAATTTGCGCGAAGCGGTAAGATTGGCATTAATGAAGCGAAACTGGTGTTACCGGGAATTGAAAGCACACCTTATTTAGGCGCACCGGCCAGACTGTCTCTCATAAAAATAGCCACTGACTCCACGTACACCTCGTTGCAGGATGAAAGTGAAGGAACTGATTATTTTGGGGGCACTTACGATTCGGTTAACAATGCATACGAATTTAGAATCACCCAATATATTCAGTCTTTAATTCAAGACACAACACAAACCAACCGGGGACTTCTTTTGTTTGTAAATAACGGATCAATACAACCCGAACGATTTATCTTTGGTGGTACGCATCCGTCGAACGATTCAACTGTCCGCACCAAATTAAAGTTGGTTTATACCCGGCTTGATTAGGTTAGTAAAATGTGCTATTTTTGGATAAATCTTTTTTCACTTACTCATTAATACATTAAGTTATGTGTGGAATTGTAGCTTATCTGGGCCCAAAAGAGGCTTATCCTATACTGATTAAAGGGCTTCACCGCCTTGAATACCGGGGTTACGACAGCGCCGGAGTCGCACTGCTCAATGGTGACTTAAAAGTGTATAAAACCAAAGGTCGGGTAAGCGACCTGGAGAACTTTGTGGCCGGGCAAAACACCCATTCGACCATTGGCATTGCACATACCCGTTGGGCCACGCATGGTGAACCCAACAGCACCAATGCACACCCTCACTATTCCCAAAATAAAAAGCTGGCCATCATTCACAATGGCATCATTGAAAATTATTCTACGCTGAAAAAAGCGTTAATTGAGAGAGGCTATCATTTTCAATCGGAAACCGATACAGAGGTCCTGGTAAATTTGATTGAAGACATTCAGGTCAACGAAAACGTAGGACTTGAAGAGGCGGTACTCATTGCGCTTAATCAGGTAACCGGCGCCTATGCCATGGTAATCATTTCGGAAGACGACCCCGATATGCTGATTGCCGCACGAAAAGGCAGCCCGATGGTTATTGGAATCGGAGAGGATGAGTTTTTTGTAGCTTCTGATGCATCTCCGTTGGTAGAATACACCAAATCGGTAATTTATCTTTCGGAAGAAGATGTGGCAGTTATGCGAAGAGGTAAAGAAATTGAACTCAAAAACATCAAAAACCAAAAGGTCACCCCTTATATTCAATCGCTTGAGATGGATCTTGAAGCACTTGAAAAAGGGGGTTATGATCATTTTATGCTGAAGGAGATTTTTGAGCAACCCCAATCGATTAAAGATAGTATGCGCGGTCGAATTCATGCCGATAAAGGCATTGTATCGTTGGGCGGATTGGTCGATTACGAACAAAAAATTGCCCATGCAAAACGGATTATCATTGTGGCTTGCGGTACCTCGTGGCATGCTGGATTAGTGGGTGAATACCTGATTGAAGATCTTGCCAGGATTCCTGTTGAGGTAGAATATGCTTCCGAGTTTAGATATCGAAATCCAATTATTACCGAAGAAGATGTGGTGATTGCGATTTCACAGTCGGGCGAAACGGCTGACACGCTTGCCGCCATCGACCTGGCCAAAGAAAAAGGGGCAACCATCATTGGTATTTGTAATGTGGTGGGATCTTCCATTGCCCGGGCCACGCATGCCGGTTCTTATACACATGCCGGTCCCGAAATTGGAGTAGCCTCCACAAAAGCCTTTACTGCTCAGGTAACCGTCCTTTCATTGTTGGCATTGCGACTGGCTCAAATTCGGGCAACGATCCCCGTATCGCAATGGATGAAACTTCTGCACGAATTGGAAGCCATTCCTGAAAAAGTTGAAGTAGCACTCCAAAACGAAGAAAACATCAAGGAAATTGCCACAAAATATACCCACGTTCGAAACTTTCTGTATCTGGGAAGAGGTTATAATTTCCCCGTTGCCCTTGAAGGCGCCTTAAAACTCAAAGAAATTTCCTATATCCATGCCGAAGGCTATCCGGCAGCAGAAATGAAACATGGCCCAATTGCACTTATTGACAAAGATATGCCGGTGGTCTTTATCGCGCCAAGCAAAGGAATTTACGATAAGGTGGTGAGTAATATTCAAGAGGTAAAAGCACGGAATGGTAAAATTATTGCTGTGGTGACCAAGGGAGATGCGACGGTTAGGAAAATGGCGGACTATGTGATTGAAATTCCCGAAACAGAGGAAATCTTTGTCCCGCTTCTGGCAACCATCCCCTTACAAAAGCTGGCCTATCACATTGCTGTTTTAAGAAATTGTAATGTGGATCAACCGCGGAACCTTGCCAAATCAGTTACTGTAGAATAAAACAGAAAACTTCTCGACTTGTTTTTACTTAAACGAAGTAGCCAACACGGCAACCCGTTTATACACCTTTACCAACCCGTTGGTATCAAACACTTTTATGTAAAAGATATAAACTCCGGGAGGTGCTTTGGTATTGTTTTCCATCAAACCATTCCATAAAAACAAACCAGAAGTTCCTACATACTGATTATTAACCAAGTGTTTAACCTGCTGCCCCGAGCGGTTAAAAATTACAATCTGAATACGATTACCCGGATTATTAAAATGGTATTTAATTGACAGGTTATCCTGATAGCCATCATTATCCGGCGAAAAGATGGCAGGATCGATAACCATTTCGCTTGAAGTGACAGAATCCGGCAAAAATTGGGAGTTTTGGTATCCGGGAGTTCCAAAACCAACACTTTGTGACGCCGAATGCCAATTATTCGGGTCACTGCTCTGACCATCAAAACTCACCCTTTCGAGAGCCACCCCTGCAAAACTATTCAAAAGTGGATCTTGCATGTCTTCCGAATAAGCCACAAAATCAATGGTACGACCCTGTTCAACCAGTAAAACGCATCCTTGATTAACAGAAAAACCGGGAAACGAATTCATTCGCAAAAAAGCCTCCGGATGAGTGGTTACATACTGTCTTTTAACGATGTCCGGTGAAAGGGTCAACACAAGGTATTGACCCGGTAACATCAGCCGCTGCGACTGACTAATGACAAACAGCAGGGTATCATCAGGAGCGGGAGGATGCTGTTTGATGTATCCCAATTCCAATTTACTTAAATCGATAACCTTAGCCGACCGATTATAAAGCTCCACATAATCAACGCCCCCTTCCCAAGGATGAAACAAAACTTCGTTGATTACAATATCCTTTGCCCCTGCCCTTTGCGGCATTCCAAACCTTAAAACCGTATCTTTTCCCATGTTGATTCCCTGACAATTACACAGTCCGTTATCCACCTTCAGCTCGTAAAACAGTGAAGTATCAAAAACCAAAGGAAAGTGCAAACGCAAAGTGGTGGGCCATTCCTTTATAATACTGACCGAATCGGGGTTTCTATTTTCAGGAGAAATTGTATAGTTCGTTTCATACAACACTTTGGCGCGATCCATTTGCTGACTAAAAGTAAGAAGCAGTCCGGAGTTTGAAACCACCTGTAATGAGCTGACAAATGGAAAAAAGATTTCGTCATCATACACAGCATTCTTTTTTCCCGGAGTACCTCCTGAAAAATCGGTCGAGGCCGTCCAGTTTTCTTCACCCGAACAGGCATTATCCGGATTGATTGCCTCTAACGACCAGCCTCCGGTGGCCTTATCGGGATTATGGTACCACGAATCTGTATAATTTACCCTTGAAATAATTTTTCCCAGAGAATCGATTAACTCAATTTGACTGCCACTGTTGGTAAGACTAAAAGAGGAAAAGCCATAAAACGAACCAAAATTCCGCAAATCATCCGACGCTTCCTTTTTACCCAAAAGCAAGAACCCGCGTGCCGGAATGGTTACCGAACCAAATACTTTAAGGCTATTACCCAGTACCAATTGCCAACCATCCAGATGAATGTCAAATGTTTTTCTGTTGAATAATTCAAGGTATTCCTCTTCAGGAAGACCTACCGCCGGTGTTGGGTCAGCCATAATTTCGTTTACCACCACATCGAAGGGTTCAGGAATATAAAAGAAAAAATCTTTGACCACTCTTCCCATTTTATTTCCCGAAAGGTCTTCCAAACCGGAAACCTCAATACTATCGCGAACGCCATTTGCAAAAGGTTTTAAAAACCGGAGCTTTACGAGCGTATCACCCGGCAACAAAACAGCCGAATAGGGGTGAACACCCGAAGATACCAATTCATAATGGGAACATTTTTCGGCTATGCTATCGCGCAGGGCCTCATTAAACGATAAAATTAGCGTACTATCCGTCAGTGGTCGAACCGTTTCTAAAAAAGGGGCCAGGCTATCTACCTGCGGCGGTCCCACATAAATATCATCGAAAAACATTTTTTTCGCATTGCTCGAGGTGTACCGGCATAAAAAACCAAACACCGGTTGATTTGAGAACGAATGATCCTCTCCCCGACCAATTCTCATCAAGCTTCCATTTTTACCCGAACCCATGTATAATTCCCAGTGCCCGGTGGTATCGCGGGTTATTTTCAGCCGGATATCAAAAGCCGAAGCAATAGCTCCTTCCGGACCTCTGCAAATTGAGATTCTTTGGGTTCCATCGAGCCTAAACAATTCAACAGCATCGCCATTCCCCGATTCGCCCAGCTGGAGGTAATAGGCTCTGGTCGCTTTGGTAAGATCCGTATCATTACTCATCAAAAAAATGCGGATAAAATTATTGGACGAGGGGCTAAAACCGGCTTTTACCCAACATTGCCACTCCAACTGATTGGCATCCGGATAGGCGGTAGCAAGAAAAGCACTGGCCGCTTCCTGATCATTAAGCTGCAACTGCTGTGCGTCGTTGACAATAAATCGGCCCACATCGCCCCACCACACCGGATTGTTTGTGAAATCATGGTCATCAAAATGCTCGATGAGTTGTGCGCTTACCATCTGTGGAAGCAGCAACAGAAAGAAAATAAAGCGTTTCATTATTTTAATATTTTTGCAGGAGTTTTCATTGGCATTATAAAAGTAGATATTTTTTTATTATGAAAGTTGTAGTTGTAGGAGCTACGGGCCTGGTGGGTCGAAAAATGCTTCAGTTATTGGAGGAGATGAATTTCCCCCTGGATCAGTTGCTCGTTTCAGCATCGGCACGATCGGTGGGTAAGAAACTTTCCTTTCGCGATGATGATTTGGAAGTCATTTCGCTTCAAGATGCTGTGAACGAAAAACCCGATATTGCCTTGTTTTCGGCAGGGAGTGAAACATCAAAACAATGGGCTCCTAAATTTGCGGAAGTTGGCACCTTGGTTATCGACAACTCTTCGGCCTGGCGGATGGATCCGGCTATTCCTTTGGTAGTTCCGGAGATTAACGGTAAAGTATTAACACCACGCCACAAAATCATTGCCAATCCAAACTGTTCGACCATACAAATGGTGCTGGCACTGGCCCCATTGCATGCTGCATTCGAGATAAACCGCATTGTGGTGTCCACCTACCAATCGGTGAGTGGTAGCGGTGCAAAAGGCATACAGCAGATGATGGATGAAAGAGCAGGCAAACCAGGCACTCCGGTTTACCCACACCCCATCGATATGAACACGTTGCCACATGCCGGCGATTTTGACGAAACAGGATACACCACCGAAGAAATCAAACTGGTCAATGAAACCCGGAAAATCTTAGACGCTCCCAATCTGGCCATTACAGCTACCGCTGTCAGGGTTCCTGTTTTTGGGGGACATTCCGAATCGGTTAACGTGACTTTTAAAAAACCCTTTACGCTGGATCAGGTAACCAATTTACTAAAAAACATGCCGGGCATCATCGTTCAGGATGATCCTCAGAAAAATCTTTACCCCATGCCGGTTCATGCTTATGAAAAAAACGAGGTATTTGTGGGAAGAATTCGAAAAGATTACTCTATCGAAAACGGCTTAAACTTATGGATTGTAGCAGACAACATCCGTAAAGGGGCGGCCACCAATGCCGTTCAAATTGCCCAATACGCCTTAAAAAATCAATTGATTCACAGTTAACGGAAATACAATAAATTGAAAATATATCAATGCATATCCGATTTTAAAGACATTCCCCATCCGGTGGTAACCATTGGCACTTTTGACGGGGTGCATTTGGGCCATCAATCCATCTTTAAAAAAATGAAAGAAGAGGCCTCAAGGATTGGTGGTCAAACGGTGGTCATCACCTTTTTTCCTCATCCACGTTTGGTCCTTTATCAGGATAGCACTCAATTAAAATTCATCAATACCCAGGAGAAAAAAATTGAACGACTCGAAAAATCGGGGATCGACCACCTGATTATCATTCCTTTCACCAAAGAATTTTCAAAAAACTCCTCTGAGGAGTTCATTTCCAATTATGTGGTGAAATATGTACATCCCGAGATGATTATTATCGGATACGATCATCATTTCGGAAAAAACAGGGAAGGGAATATCAGTCTGTTGAATAAAATTAAAGAAAAATACCATTTTCAAGTGTCACAGGTCGAGCCCTATTACGTTGATGACAAACCGGTTAGCTCGACACGAATTCGAACCTTACTGCACCATGGTGCGGTAAAAGAGGCCAATCAACTGTTGGGGTATGAATATGCCATAACCGGCAAGGTGGTTCACGGCTATGGAATTGGACATAACCTTGGATTTCCCACCGCCAATATTGAAATCCCCAACGAATATAAACTGATTGCCGCCAATGGCGTTTACGCCTGCAGGGTCTTGATAAACGGTCAAATGTACAAGGGGATGGGAAACATTGGGGTAAGGCCCACCATCGATCATGGCAATTTAACCATCGAAGTCAATATTTTTGATTTTAATCAAGACATTTATAACAAATCGATTATGATTCAATTTGTTGACCGCCTTCGCGATGAGAAAAAATTTGATAACTTAGCCGCGTTAAAAGCCCAGTTGGAAATTGATAAGAAATCAAGTTTACAAATTTTGTAAGACAATTTGAGAAAATACCCCCAAATAGCAATCGTCATTTTAATGGCCCTTTTCCAAACCATGGTCTATGGGCAGGAACAATCGTGGCGATGTGTTCGGGACACCAAGGGGGTGGCGGTATTTTCTAAAAAATCAACCACAACCGGCATCCGCATCATTAAAATTGACACCAAAATAAAAACCAGCCTGTCGTCTCTGGTAGCCATCATAAAAGATCCTGCCAATCATAAAGACTGGGTTTGTCTAAATAAATATGCAAGCTTTTTACAGGTTGACAATCCTTTTCATTGGGTTTATTATGCCCAGACGGATGCCCCCTGGCCGGTGGTCGATCGCGACCTTGTAGTAGAAGGGCACCTGAGGCAAAATCCCAAAACATTGGAGATAGAAATTGATGCCGAGGCCCTACCCGATTTCATTCCTCCCAAACAGGGATATATTCGAATTCCTTATTCAAAATCAAAATGGATTTTAACGCCGGAACCCGGAGGATGGGTACATGTTCAGTTTATGGTTGAAATTAACGTGGGAGGGAGTATTCCCAAATGGCTTTCAAATTTAACAGCTGCCAAAGGCCCTTACGAATCGATTATTGCTTTCAGAAATCAACTTAAAAAGGCACAATACAAAAATGCCCATCTCTCCTACATTCAGGAACCTTAAATAAAATCAACTATTTTTGTGCTTCTCTTGAAAAAGATTAACTTAACAAATAGATAAAAATGGATAAAAACAAAACGCTTATTCTTTCCTTTCTGCTGATGATTTTCATCATTTCAGAAAATCAGGTCAATGCCTGCACCAATTATCTTGTCACCAAAGGAGCTTCGGTTGATGGCTCGGTGATGATCTCGTACAATGCAGACTCGCATCTGCTCTATGGTGAACTTTACCACTGGCCTGCCGGTATCTGGGCCAAAGGCACCATGATGGATGTTTACGAATGGGATACGGGCAAATATCTCGGAAAAATAGAACAGGCCCATCAAACGTATAATGTGATTGGGAACATGAACGAACACCAGGTTTCGATTGGTGAAACCACTTATGGCGGCAAAGCCGAGTTGCAGCATCAACCCGATGCCATCGTTGATTACGGGAGTTTAATTTATTTGGGTCTGCAACGTGCTAAAACAGCCCGTGAAGCCATCAAAGTGATGACCGGGCTGGTGGCACGCTATGGTTATTACAGTGAAGGAGAATCTTTCTCAATAGCCGATAAAAACGAGGCTTGGATTTTGGAGATGATTGGAAAAGGAAAATTTGAAAAGGGAGCCGTATGGGTAGCCCGGCGTATTCCGGATGGGTATGTTTCGGGGCATGCCAATCAGGCAAGGATTACCACCTTTCCGTTTGCCAAGGGAAAAACTTCCATTACTTCAAAGGAGATCGATAAAATATTTAATCCGTCGGTTTCGACGGTATATTCAGCAGATGTGATTTCATTTGCACGCAAGCATGGCTGGTATAAAGGCAAGGACAAGAATTTTTCTTTCTCCGACACCTATGCCCCCGTTGATTTTGAAGGGGCTCGTTTTTGTGAAATCCGGGTTTGGACCATGTTTAACGATGTTAAATCGGGGATGAATAAATATTGGGATTACGCGAAAGGTATTGTTAAGCATGATGATAAATTTGCTGACGGCAGAGCCAATCCCAACCATTATGCTACCAACCGAATGCCTTTATGGATAAAACCGGATAAAAAAATAAGTCTTCAGGACATGATGTTTTTCCTGCGTAACCATTTGGAAGGTACCGAGCTTGACATGAGTAAAGATGTGGGAGCCGGACCTTTTCATTTGCCCTACCGCTGGCGCCCGCTCACCTGGAAAGTAAATGGTGTTGAATATTGCAACGAGCGCGCTACGGCTACCCAACAAACAGGTTTTACTTTTGTGGCACAGTCGCGCAGCTGGCTTCCCGATGCCATCGGCGGCATTATTTGGTGGGGAGTTGACGATCCTTCAGGAAGTGTTTACATGCCCATGTATTCGAGTATAACCAAGGTTCCTGAGAATTTTAAGGTGGGAAACGGCTCCATGATGGAATGGTCTGAAACATCCGGTTTTTGGATTTTTAATCAGGTAGAGAATTTTGCCTACTCAGCTTGGGATCGTATCCATCCCGATATTGTAAAAGTACAAACGGAGTTGGAAAATCAATTTATAGAAGATACTCCTGCTGTTGATGCCGGTGCCAAAGTGCTTTATGCTAAAAATCCTGCCAAGGCCGTTGAATATCTTACCGCCTACAGCCATAGCATGGCTTCAAAAACTTTTAAAACATGGAAAAACCTTTACCATTTCCTTTTTATGAAGTATATGGATGGCAACATTAAAACCAAAAGCCCGGCAAAGAAAGGGTATAAATACGTCAATCCACAACTAAAGCAGCCCGGTTATGGTGAAAACTGGTATAAATTGATTATTGAAAAAACCGGAGACCAGTTTAAAGTTTTGGAAAACTAAATCCGGTTGGTTCAGAAATAAAAAAGCGTGACTCAGGTTCACGCTTTTTTTATTTTGGAAATAAGCTAATAACAAACGGTCGATTCTACCCAAATCGAACCCTTTTCAACGTTTATAAACGGTTGTAGGCCTCGCGAATATCCGCAGCAATTTGTTCAAACTCCTCAC
The DNA here is from genome assembly GCA_965537275.1 of uncultured bacterium. Classification (GTDB taxonomy): domain Bacteria; phylum Bacteroidota; class Bacteroidia; order Bacteroidales; family F082; genus Sulfidibacterium. Next base: position 9,855 of record CBETNY010000015.1, read on the forward strand.
CACTCAATTTCAGCTTGGGTTGCTTGAAATCCATATCATAGATGGTGTTAATCGGGATTAGGTGAATATGGGCATGAGGGACTTCCAAACCAATCACCGTAATCCCCATTCGCTTACAGGGCACCACCGATTCGATGGCTTTTCCCACCTTTTTGGCAAAAGCAAACAGCCCTTTGTACAACTCATCTTCAATGTCAAAAATGTAGTCAATTTCCTTTTTGGGGATTACCAGGGTATGGCCTTTTGCCAATGGATTGATGTCTAAAAAAGCGTAATAATCTGCTGTTTCAGCAATTTTGTAAGAAGGGATTTCACCTTCAACGATTTTAGAGAAAATACTTGCCATTTTTTTGTTTTTTTCAAAGGTACAAAAGCATGGATAAAATACCAAGTAACTGCGGTTAACGACTAATTTCTACAATTTCAAACTCAATGGTTCCGGCGGGAACGGTAATCTGTGCTTTATCGCCCACCGATTTCCCAAGCAATCCTTTTGCGATGGGAGAATTCACCGAAATTTTTCCGGCTTTTATATCAGCCTCCTTTTCAGGCACCAGCATATACGTCATGGTGGCGCCGTTTTTCAGGTTTTTAATCTTCACCGTGGACATAATCAGCACTTTTGAAGCGTCCATCTTTGATTCGTCAATGATACGCGCATGGCTAATAATGTCTCTGAGTTTTGATATTTTCAGCTCCAACAAACCTTGCGCCTCTTTGGCTGCATCATATTCTGCATTCTCCGATAAATCACCTTTATCGCGTGCTTCGGCAATGGCCTCGGATATTTTTTTCCGCTCAACACGAGTCATATAATCCAGCTCATCGCGCAATTTCTGCAAGCCTTCTTCAGTATAGTACCTGGATTCTGACATAATTTTAAGTTTTTTAATTACAGTTATTTATAATAATAAAAGACCCCTCTAAACACAAAGGAGCCTTTTCAGGCGACAAAGATACAAATTTATGGGCTCATCCACTCATCCGCCCTTTTTTCGGAAATTTTTTCAACACGAATTATTGATTATGAACCGGTTTGGCGAAAAGCGTCCCGGCTTCCTTTACTCATAGGGCCGCCGTAATATTTCAGAATAAATCACCGCTTTTTTTAAATTGATTCTTTTCTTTTTTCGTTTTCCCCGGGGGGATTCTGAATTTGTCGCCGCTTTGTTCATTGTGTTTTTTGTAACCGGAACCCCCTCGTTCACAAAGTTCTCTTCAGCGGACTCAACGGTTTCTTGCTCGGTAAAAGTATCCATTTCATTTTCCTGGCGAAAATTATTATCAGCCACCGGTTCCACAGCATCCGCATAAGGAATATTTTCGTCATCGGAAAAGCCCTCTATCAAATCATCCAAAAAGGTTTTTTTACGCTCTTTGTTGCTGCCCTCGGTTGTCTTATTTTGGTTTTTATTGGCTCCTTTATAAATCGAATAGGCCACCCACGCAATGCCAAGCAAAACATACAACCAATTTCCCGTATCAAACTGAACCAGCATCTTTATTTTTTTAAAAGGATAAAATTAACGAATATTTACATGGAAATGACATGTTTGATGCTTATCCTATCTAAAAAAACTAAGAATCACATCAATTGAAAGGAAATCATGATTTTCCGGGTAACCGGTTATTTTTTTCGGTTGGCCCGGTTCAGCGTAACCACTTCATAGGCGGTAAAGAAGAGATAATAGACAAAAAAGGTAATAACGAACGATCCGGCATCTTTACGATTCAACCAGGCATAAACCAAAATAATCAATGAAAAAAGGAGAAGCTTCATAAAATTTATAATCATATAGATATTGGCAAAGCGGCTTAGCTTATCGCGAAGCGATTTCAGGGTAAACAAGGTGGTAATCAGGGTGAACAGATAAAAAAAGAGAAGCAGGTAGGGATAAACCGGCGTAATTTTTAGTTGAGGCAAAGCTTGTGCGATTGCAAAACTTACAAGACCGATTAAGAGGCTGTAAAGGGTAAACGGCAAGATAAACTTTGTGTTTTCTTTTTTCATCAAACTATTGTTTTATAATTGGTTGTTTTATTTGCTTTTCAGTTTTGTTCCCCGGAAGTTTTCCGAAGTGCACAAACCGGATGTTCATTTTCATTATTCCTGTCTTCCGATTCTTACAAAATCTCAGGGATTATTTTTAAATATTTCGCGGATGCCATAAAGCACAGCCAGTACAACCGCCAGCACGGTTAGTACCAGGGTGAAAACAGGAAACCGCCATTGGAGCCATTTATCGATTTCGCGTCCGCCAAAAGCACCGGCTACAATCAGCAAGCCCATTTGGAAGGCCAGAGCCGAATAAACGGCATAAAATTTAAGCGGATTTTTTTTGTCCTTTTGTTTCTTTGCCATCCAAATTAATTTTGGGAGCTTTGTCCATGAGACATTTTCCGGTAAATAGTGCTCCCGGTTCAATGGATATTTTCTGGGTAGTTATATCACCATAAACCTTTGCCGATGCCTTTAACAGGGTTAACTCTTTTACCTGAACACTGGCTCTTACCTCGCCCGAAATATCTGCCTTCAAACAGGTAATTTCTCCTTCAAGGTAGCCCTTTTCGCCGATGACCACCTTTCCTTTGGCAATGATGGCCCCCGACATCCAGCCATCGATTCTCACATCCCCCTCCGATTCGATGGTTCCGGTTAAACGGGTACCCTGAGCCAAAATATTGGGCACCTGTACTTCTCCATTTCCATTTTTATATTTTTTCATCATTTTGATTTTGGTTTGGTTATTGGTAATATTTCTGAAAAAATTTCTGATACTGTTCAATATTTTTCTCCCGGTAAAATAAAGAATAATTTTTAACCGAAAGAATAAAAAGGTGGTATTTTTTGGTTGCAATCCCCGAAAAAACATACCTATCCCTTTTTAATTTCTTTAAATAAGCCTGTGCTTCAGGGATTGTAAAGTTTCCCACGCTCACCAGTTGATGGGTATTATCCAACGACAATTGATTAATTTTCAGCCTTTGTTTTCCAAAATACCTTTTATTAAAATCGTCAAGTCGAGTGATGAGTGAGCGGATTTGCACTTGTTTACGATCGGTCACAACGACAATCAGTTGAGGTCCTTTTCCTTCGTAAACATAGGGTCCCAACGAATGGGATGCTTTTTCTTTGGCTTGCATGGCTTGCTGTTCTGCTTTGCTAATACCAATGCCATACTCTTTCTGTAGCATTTTAATCATCTGGTTTGCACGGCCTGCAAGCGGATGTTTCGGATATTGTTTAACAAATGATTGCAAATAGCGATACAAACTGTCAGGCACATCCAGTTTTCCGACAGAGAGCGCCTGCAGGTACAAGAATTTGGGCATTAAGGCTGTATCTTGCGCATATTGTTGCCTGGCACGACGGACATAGGTAAGCACCCTGTAAAATTGTTGGTGTTGAAAAGCAGCATAGGTTCGACCATAGAGTCGTGAGGCCTCCTGCTTTGCTTTTTCCAGTTTTTTATAATAATCGGGATCCGAAATCACCTTAGCATACAAACTTTCGGGGTATACATTCAGTATTTTCTGTTGATAGATTTTGGCAGCACTGTCCTGTTTGAGCCCCAAATATATTTTATATAAATGATACCAATTTTCCAGCTGAAAAGGATTGTTCGGAAAACGAGTATCAAGTTTCGAATACATATCAAGTGCGTGAATCGTATCGTGAAGATCTTCGAGATAAACCTTACCCAAACGGTAATAGGCTTGCATCATCAAAGAATCGGATCGTTTAAAGTCGTCGGTGGTTT
>CBETNY010000016.1:0-13535 GCA_965537275.1 uncultured bacterium
GGATTTTATTGATTCTTTAAACACGGTATACGACCGGTTTACTTCGTACATGAACCGGAAAACACCACCAACCGAGCAACAGGTTGCTTATTTCAGCATGGAATACGGGCTGCACAACAGTGTCAAGATTTTTTCCGGAGGACTGGGTATGTTGGCGGGCGATTACCTGAAGCAAGCCAGCGATTCCAACAAAAACATGATTGCAGTGGGTTTGCTCTATCGGTTTGGATATTTCAAGCAGGTTTTGAGTCATTTCGGAGAACAGCAGGCAGAATACATTATTCAGAAAAGTACACAGCTTCCTTTAATTCCCTTACGGGATGAGGAAGGACACCGCATCAGGGTAGCCATTGCCCTTCCCGGAAGAATTGTAATGGCCAAAGCCTGGAAACTTGAAGTGGGAAGGGTTCCCCTTTATTTACTTGATACCGATGTAAAGGAAAATTCGGAGGAGGATAAAAAACTCACTGCCCAACTTTACGGAGGCGACAACGAACACCGTTTGAAACAGGAGATGCTTTTGGGATTGGGAGGCATCCGGCTTTTAAACGAACTGGGAATTCAACCCGACATTTTCCACAGCAACGAAGGACACTCGGCTTTTATCGGATTAGAGCGCATCAAAAACCTGCTGGAAAAAGAAAAACTTGATTTTCAATCGGCTAAAGAGTTTGTAAGGGGTACCAATCTGTTCACCACACACACACCGGTACCTGCCGGACACGATACCTTTGAAGAGCATCTCATGCGCGCCTATTTATCACATTTTAGTGAAATTTTTCAAATTAGCTGGGACGAATTTATGGCCCTTGGCCGTTTCGATGCAAACAACAAACAAGAAAAATTCTCCATGAGTGTGTTGGCTGCCAGACTTTCCCAGGAAATTAACGGGGTAAGCAGAATCCACGGAAGAGTTTCGCGCGAAATGTTTCGCGCACTTTATCCCGGTTATTATGCCGAAGAGTTACATATCGGACATGTAACCAATGGTGTACACTATTTCACCTGGACCGATAAAAGGTGGCAACAACTCTATCGCGAATCTTTTGATGCAACGTTTGAATCGAACCAACATCAGGCAAACCACTGGGAAAAAATTTACGATTTACCCGACGAACAACTGTGGAAAATCCGTCTGAATGTTAAAAAACAACTCATCGAATTTGTCAAAAACAAAATCACGCACGATCTCACCCAAAGGCAGGAAAGTCCAAGGATTATTCTCGATTCGCTTAAATATTTGGACGAGAACACCATGTTTTTTGGATTTGCCCGGCGTTTTGCCACTTACAAAAGAGCCCATTTACTTTTTACCAACCCCGAACGGTTGGCAGCCCTGGTCAACAATCCTGAAAAGCCGGTTATCTTCTTGTTTGCCGGCAAAGCCCATCCTCACGATCAGGCAGGACAGGATTTGATTAAAAAGATCATTGAATTTTCGAAGATGCCCCAATTTATTGGACGCATTATTTTCCTGGAAAATTACGATATGATAATGGGTAAGATGCTTACCAATGGCGTTGATGTATGGCTCAATACGCCTACTCGTCCTCTGGAAGCTTCAGGCACCAGTGGCGAAAAAGCCATTATGAATGGGGTAGTTAATTTCAGCGTGCTCGATGGTTGGTGGGCCGAAGGATATCAGGAAGGTGCCGGATGGGCCATTCCCGAAAACAGAACCTATCAAAATCAACAACTGCAAGATGAACTTGATGCAGAAATGATTTATCAAAAGCTTGAAGACGAAATTATCCCCACCTATTTTAACAAAAATAGCGAGGGAGTTTCAAAACAGTGGATGGGTCATGTAAAAAACACCATTGCGAAAATTGCCCCCCATTTCACCATGCAGAGAATGCTGAACGATTACTACCAACAATTCTACAAACCTCTGTTTGACAATGCGATTACCTTAAAGGAAAACCATTTTCAAGCAGCTGAGGAACTGGCCCAATGGAAACTTAAGTTAACCCAAGCCTGGCCCGACATCAAGGTAAATTCAATCCTGGTTCCCGATACTACCCAGGGGGCCATGCCTTATGGAAAACATTTTGTGGCAGAAATTGTCCTTGATATTGCGAACCTGCATCCGGAAGATTTGGGTGCCGAAGTGATAATGGGCAACAAAACCAATGGTGATATTGATAAAATTGTATTCTCACAAACCATGGACGGCCAGCTGATTGATGGGGGAAAAATGCGATTTTATTGTGAGTTTCCCCTAACCCATTCGGGCATTATCGATTATGCCTTCCGGCTATTCCCTAAACACCCTTTGCTACGCCACCGCACGGACTTCCCATTGGTTAAATGGATTTAAAAGAAGAACCCGGTTTGAACCCCACGGAAGGTTAATTCTTTTCGTGTTTATAAATCCTGTAAATATTTTTTCTTACATTAGCACACCAAACCACTTTTTTATGGTTTGGTGTGCTTTTCTTGTTTAATAATCCCAACTTAAACAATGCCCTTTTTAATGAAGATCATAAATCAAAAACCAGGTGGTATCGTCTTTCTTTTTTTTGCGATATTGTTTGGTTTGATGATGGCTCCCCTCAATACTTGGGCCGAGAAAAGCATCAGTAACGCAAAAAATGCAACCCTTCCAGCAGTAGATTCATCGGAGGTTTACAGACTTATTGATACAGGCATCCAGCAACTTGAGACCGGAAAAAAGTCAGGAATGCGCACCATTGAAAAGGCCATTGAATTAGCCAATAAAAACAATTTGGACGAACAAACGACCCGATACCTCAACCAGCAGTCCATCCATCTCCGCTATCAAGGTCGTTATGCATTGGCCATAAAGTTAGGTCAAAAAAGTCTGGAACTGGCCAGTCAAATCCGCGACACTCTGCTTATGTCGCGATCGTACAACCAAATCGGCGTATGTTATCGTAGGCTGGACAGCTATCAGCGGGCCATCGAAAACCATCAAAAGGCATTGAGTCTGGCTGAAAAAATTAATGATTCGTTGGGTATGGCCATGGCCATCAATAGCCTTGGAAATGTCTCCCTACTCCTTGGAAATTTAGACGAAAGCATGAAGTACTTCAGCAGAAGCCTTAAATTGGAGCAAAACAGGAATAATTTGATTGGCGTAGCCATAAATTTCAACAACATTGGACATGTCTATCAAGAGAAAGGATTATTCCTCAAAGCCTTACACTATTATCAACTGTCATTGAATATTGACCGCGGACTACAATCGAAGAGAGGAATTGCCATCTGCAACAATGATATTGCCGATTTGTATATGAAGATGGGCAAGTATCAAAAGGCCCTCAGGTATGCCCTTGAAGCCATTCAACTGACCAAAGCGATTAACAATCACGAAAATTTAGCCTATGCATATCTTAAAACCGGCGAATCCTATATCGGTTTAAAAAATATCCCTTTTGCTCTGCGTTATCTCGATTCGTGTGTGAATCTTTCGAAACAACTTCGAATGCGCGCTATTCTTGAAGAATCCTATCATCAGTTATTCAACATTTACTATAACAAAAAGCAGTACAAAAAAGCCATCACATACCTGCAGCTTCAAAATTTATATCAAGATTCCTTAATGAATATTGAACTGCAAAAAAACACCACGCGGTTACAAATTGAATTTGAAACCGAACGGTATAAAAACAACATGATTTCATTTGAGCAACAGGCCCAGTTAGCCAACGAAAAGGCAAAGGCGGCTCTCTTGCTTGCAAAAAAGAAACAATACCTGTTATATTTTTTGATTAGCGCACTGATATTGGCTGTAATGATTCTGGCATTTGGTGGTTTTTACCTTGCTACCCGCAATAGACAAACTAAATTATTGGAAAAAAAGAATAAGGATATTGAAAAGGCCCGGCAAGCAATTGAAGCAAATGCCCGCGAACTTTCCTTGGCCAAACAGAAAGCCGAAGAGAGCGATCGTGCCAAAAGCCGGTTTATGGCAAGTATCAGCCATGAAATAAGAACTCCGCTCAATGCGGTTCTCGGTTATGCCGACATCCTTCAGTCGATGGTAAACGATCCCCAAGAAAGACAATACCTCGAAGCCATTCAGTCAAGCGGAAAAAGTTTGCTCAACCTGATGAATGACATTCTTGATTTATCCAAACTTGAAACCGGTAAGTTCTCCATTCACAAAACAGAAATGTCACTTTACGCGTTGCTGGAAGATGTAAAGAATATTTTTTCACTAAAAGCAAAAGAAAAAAATATCGATCTGCAACTGGATATCTCACCGGATTTCCCTCAAACAATTATTTTTGATGAAATCCGATTAAGGCAAATCCTCCTTAATATTGTTGGCAATGCCATTAAATTTACACATAAGGGCACAGTCAAGATAATCGCCCATGCCGAAAGGGAACCGGCAGAGAATCGAATAAAATTAATCATACAGGTAAAAGACACAGGCATTGGAATCCCTTTGGAAGAACAAGACCTCATTTTCAAACCCTTCGAGCAGGGAACCGAACAACAAAATGAGGAAGGATCGGGATTAGGACTAAGCATTAGCAAGAGACTTGTTGAAGCCATGGACGGAAAAATTCTACTGAATAGCCAACCCGGACAAGGAAGCATTTTCACCCTGCAATTCGACCATATTGAATACAAATCGATAATTCAAACAAAACCAAAGGATACCAAACCCAACTCCGAAAAAAACGTGCTGTTGTTCATCCACCAACAAAATAATGATGCCCATTCAATCGCCCAACATCTCAAAGAGTTAAATTATTTCATTCTGGATGTGGGTGTCAAGGTAAATGAAATCCGCAAACATCTTATCAACCATCATTATATTATTCTTTGTTGCGTTGAACCGGTGGTATTAAAAAATACCCTGCGAGCCATCAAAAACAATCTGACTGCAGCACATCTAATCCTTTTCATTGGCGAAAAAGAAATTGATTTGGATACCGGCGTCACCCCGCTATTTTTTGTAAAGCACCACTCCCCTCTTTCCCACATCTACCCGAGTATTGAAACCTGGCTAACAAAAGTAAATTGTGAAGCAAAAGCCAACAACCTGTTTGTTCGTCGAGATGAACTCGATAATACAAACACAGCCAAATATTTAGAAGACCTGTATCAAAACATTTACCTGAAAGCCAAAAACACACGACTCCTGAACAATATTGAGAAGTTGGCCAGAGCATTGCAAAAAATTGCCATCAGCCAACAGATGGATGAGCTCAAATCGTTCACCGATGAGATGCTGAACAACATCAACAACTTTGAACTCCATTTGCTTGATCAGCAATTGGAGATTTTGGAAAAAGCATTTCAAACTATTAGAAAACCGCTTGAATGAAAACAATTTTAATAAAATATCACAAAAAGCAGAAACGCAGATGGTCCCGCATGATAAGCTTTATGCTGCTCGGCACACTGATGATATGTGGCCTGACAGGAAAGGCACAAAACGACAGCATTGCAATAGAAGACCGGACAAATATTCAAACCGTTTTACATGACCGGAGTATCGACAACCCGGAAAAGCTTTTATTGCTTAGAAAAATGGCCCGTCTGTATAAAAATGAAAATGCCTCACGGGCAGTTCCTTACTATGAAGCAATGGTAACCATTGCGAAGCAATTACAAGATCATGAAAGTTTAATAAATAGCTATTTGAAGCTGGCCAATTTATATCAGAAACAATTCCTCTATGCCAAGACAGATTCCATTTACAAGATTCTTTTACCCTATTACAAAAACAAAAAGGAAGAAGAAATTGCCCAATATTATTATTTGCGCGGCACAAATTATTATCAATGGAGCCATTACAAAATGGCTGACACTTACCTTCAAAAAGCCCTAAATATCTATGAAAAACTGGGAATCGTAGCCGGACAGGCAAAAACACTGAAAGAAGAAGCCCGAATATGGGCCAACTACAACGATTACCCAAAAACCATTGGATTGCTGCAGCGGTCTGCCGAAAAGTATCAACAACTCGGTGATCAGGAAGGGCTGGCATCGATACAAACCTTGATGGGTACCATTATGGAATCGTGGGGAAGACTTCAACAGGCCAAAAACTATTATCATGAGGCCTATCAGAGTGCCATTAAAAGAAATAACCAGTTTGATCAAGCCAATAATTTACTCCATATTGGAGACATCGAAGTACTCCGTGAAAATTACAGAAAAGCCATTGGCAATTACCAAAAAGCAAAGAAAATCTCCTTGCAAATACACCACAACAAGCTGTATTCCATAGCGCTATCCAATTTAGGAGAAGCCTATTATCATCTCAGACAGTATGATTCAGCCCTGTTTTACCAAAGACTTTCTGTGCCCATAAAAAAACAAATTGATGATCGCCGGCGATTGGCCATCAGCATGTACGACCTCTCTTTGATTTATTATCAGCAAAACAAGTTCAAAGAAGCCATTGCTTACGCCGACTCGGCACTCAGATATGCCGAAAATATCAAAGCAAAAGAACTTGAGATGAAGTCGTTATGGATTTTGTCAGAAATAAATAAGGCACGTCATTGGTATCGTACGGCTTATGATTACCTAAAACTTTATGTAAAATTAAACAACGAGGTTTTCAACGAGAAAAACCGTAAAATGGTCAATCAAATGGAAGTGCGGTATCAGGCTGACCAAAAAGAAAGGGAAAACCAAAAGCTTCGACACCTTGATACGGAAAACAAACTTCGGCTTGAGAAAGAGAAAAGCCGAAACACCATGCTGTTTATTCTCTTGGGGTTTGTGTTTACCACCACCCTAATTATTGGTATTTTTCTTCATTATCGAAGAATACTGAAAAACAAACAACATGCACTTGAATTAGAAAGAACAAGAAAAATAAAACAGCAGGCCATTGAATTAAAAAAACTCACCAACGAACTCATGGTGAGCCGTGAAAAATACAAAAGCATCGTCGAAAATGCCACCATCGGAATTTATAAAACCACTCCCGACGGAAAAGTTATTTTCGTCAACAAAACCCTTTGCAACCTACTGGGGTATACCGAGAAAGAGCTAAAACGACTAAACCTGAACAAGGAGAAACCCCACCGTCAGGAATTTGTCGCCTTACTCGAAGAACAAGGCATCATTACCGGTAGGCAAGACATATGGACAAGGGCAGATGGAAAAAAAATCTATGTAAAAGAGAGTGCCTGGATTATTCGTGATACTTCCGGCAAAGTATTGAATTATGAGGGGCTTATTGAAGACATCACCGAACAAAAAAAGGCGGAAGAACAAGTTGAACAAGCCAACAAAAGGCTAAAAACGATTAACAAAGAATTGAGAAACAGAAACGTGGCCTATAAAAAAGCAAAAACGGAAGCCGAAGAAGCCAACCGTGCTAAAACACTTTTCCTGGCCAATATCAGTCATGAAATCAGAACACCCCTCAATTCAATCATTGGATATACCAAATTGCTTTACCCGCTGATAGAAGATGAAATTCAAAAAGACTATCTCAATTCAATAGAAACCAGTAGCCAAAACCTGTTGCTGCTAATCAACGACATCCTCGATCTATCGAAAATTCAGGAGGGTAAAATGGAAATCAACCAAGAACCATACTCTTTCGAGGAAATCATCAATGAAACCAAAACTTTCTTTTTTCCGCTGGTCAATCAAAAAGGCATCACCTTGAAAACCCATATGGATGACGAACTCAGCGGAATGTTTTTAATCGACAAAATTCGCATCCGCCAAATCTTATTTAACCTGGTAGGGAATGCCGTTAAATTTACGGATCATGGTTTTGTACTTTTATCGATGAAGGTGGAACAAATAGATCGAGACCAACAACATTATCAAATAAAAATTGATATCCAGGACAGTGGTAAAGGAATTGCAAAAGAGGAACAAAAAAATATTTTCAAACCATTCGAACAAGGGGGCAATCAAAAATCAAAACCAAGCGGCGGTACAGGACTTGGTTTGAACATTGCCAAACGCTTGGTTGAAATAATGGGAGGAACCATTCAATTGGAAAGTGAACCGGGAAAAGGCTCTACTTTCTCCATTTTACTGAATCAGGTAAAAAAAGTCACTACCGGTAATCGTCGCGTTAAGCAGACTTCGGACATTCCCAAACAGCATCCTTCTCAGCAGGATTTAACCAAAAACCAACCGGAAGATATCGACCCTGAATTGGTGACCTTGTTATCCGATAATTTTTATGATCAGTGGATAAATGTTCAGGAAAACATGTTCGTCAAAGGAATAAAATATTTTGGCGAACAGTTGCTTTCGTTTAGCCGCAAACGCAAATTACAGGGAATCGCAAAAGATATGGAAAAGCTGATTAAAGCCTGTGAACATTACGATATTGAAACCATAGAAAAAATATTTCATAAAATTAGTATTTATTTTACCCATCACCATTAAAAAGAAAGCCGATGAACCCATATAAAATTCTCATTGTTGATGACGTCCCCAAAAACATACAGATTCTTGCCAATATTCTTTCAAAGGAAGGGTATGAAATTGCCTATGCCAACCATGGCGACCAGGCACTCGAAATTATCAAAAATCAAAGCTTCGATTTAATTTTATTGGATGTGATGATGCCCGGAAAGGATGGTTTTGAAGTATGTAAAATTCTTAAAGCCGACCAAAAAACAAAGGACATTCCCATCATTTTTCTCACGGCCAAGGCAGAGATGGAGAACATTATCCAGGGATTCAAAGCAGGTGGACAAGATTATATCACCAAACCGTTCAGCTCATCCGAACTTTTAGCAAGGGCAAAAACGCACATCCAACTCCACGAACAACAAAGAGCATTGCAGGAATTGAACCTTACCCTTGAGGAAAAAGTGGCCGAACGTACGCTTGAACTGGAAAAAGCCTATGAACAGCTCGGAAAACTCGAAAAAACCAAAACCGAATTTCTTTCGATTATCAGCCATGAATTGCGTACACCCTTAAATGGTATTAATGGATTAACCACCTTGCTTAAACAAACCCACTTAAACAACCAGCAAGAAGAGTATTTGAAATATTTAGGCGAGGTATCTTCCAGACTTGCTCGTTTTTCAGATATCGCCTTACTCATTACCAGTTTGAAAGTAAACAAATACGAACCCAGCTTATTACCCACGGCAGTCAATTATCTGGTAGAAATGTCTGTGGAATCATACACCGAAGATCATAAAGAGGAAGCAACCAAGATTAAAATAGAGCCTACGCAGAAAGAAGTAGTCATTGAAGCCGATGCCGATTTAATCCGTAAATCACTTGAATTGTTATTAGAAAACGCCGTAAAATATGGTGGAGCAAAAAATGAAATAACCATAAAATCTCACAAAGATGACCACCACGTAACCATCAGTTGTATCGACCAGGGACCGGGCTTCAATGAAACCTCGTTGAATCAGACTTACGAACTTTTTGCCACCGGCGACCTCATGCATATAGAAGGTGCAGGACTTTCGCTGGCCGCCATCAAACTCATTATGGATTTTCATCATGGGGATATTTCCATTGAAAATCTTTCCACCGGTGGCGCAAAGGTCAGCTTAAAATTTCCTCTATAAGGAAACATTTATCCAACGACCGGTGAAAACTTCTGAGAATTTTTATCTTTGACCCATAAATCCAAATATCATAATATCAAACATGCTATGTTTTGAGCAAAAGAAAAGAACAGTTAACGACTAGCATAGAAAGACGAAGTTCCTCCATCATCAGGTTAAAACAGGAAGGAATTCATTTTTAATATATTACAAAATTCAAAAACAGATGAAATTACTTGAAGGAAAAGTCGCCTTGATTACAGGTGCAGCCAGAGGAATTGGCAAAGCCATTGCATTAAAATTCGCGTCAGAGGGGGCGGACATTGCCTTTAGCGATCTTAATCGCGATGAGCATATGCAAGCCACTGAAGATGAAATAAAAGCAATTGGCGTAAAAGCAATGGGTTATGCTTCCAATGCCGCCTCATTTGAGGATAGTGAAAAGTTAATTCAATCGGTAATCAATGAGTTTGGGAAAATTGACATCCTGGTTAACAATGCCGGTATCACGCGCGACAACCTGCTACTTCGGATGACCGAACAAGATTGGGATGCTGTTTTAACGGTCAACCTGAAATCGGCCTTCAACCTTACAAAGTCGGTGCAACGTTATATGATAAAACAAAGGGAAGGTTCCATCATCAATATGAGCTCGGTAGTGGGTGTAAACGGGAACGCCGGACAATCGAATTATTCGGCTTCCAAGGCAGGATTAATCGGCTTTACCAAATCGATTGCCCAGGAACTTGGTTCACGCGGCATTCGTTGTAATGCCATCGCCCCCGGATTTATCGAAACCGAAATGACGCACAAACTCTCCGAAGAGGTACGCGAAGCCTGGATTAAAACCATTCCCTTACGTCGATCAGGCAAACCCGAGGATGTGGCAAATGTGGCTACTTTCCTGGCCTCCAAACTTTCCTCTTACGTTAGCGGACAAGTTATTCATGTGTGTGGTGGGATGAGCATGTAAACCCACCATACAAACCAACCCACTATCACCGCATTTCAGTTAAATGCGGTGATTTCCGGACTGTAAAACTCAATAAATCGCAATGTTTTTTATTATCTCTAAAATATTAACCTATTTTTTTCGGCCTGCCATTTGGCTGCTGATTCTTCTTATCCTCAGCCTGTTGGCCAGACAACCTCAAAAACGAAAAACTTACCTGTGGATAAGCTTTGTTGTTTTTTTGCTTTTTTCCAACTCCTTTTTTATAGCAAAAATTACCGGTTTGTGGGCCATTAATCCCCCCGAGCTTCATCAAACTTACGATGTGGGTGTTGTGCTGGGAGGTTCAACGATTACTTACGAAAAAAAATATGACCGTAAGATTTTTAAAGGCAATATTGATCGCCTGTTGCAAGCCGTCGAATTGTATCAAGATGGGAAAATAAAACGAATTCTGATTACCGGTGCCTCAGGCAACCTTATTTACCGTGATTTAAAAGAGGCCCTCCTTCTGCGCTCTTTTTTAATTAGTATTCATTTTCCGGCCGACCATATTTTGATGGACACTCTGGCTGAGAACACACACGAAAACGCGGTTTACACCAAACAACTATTGGAAAAACATCCGGAATATAAAAAAATCCTGCTCATCACCTCGTCACTGCATATGCGGCGAGCGTTGGCTTGTTTCAGACACGAAGGTATTCAGGTAACCCCGTATCCTACAAATCTGATTAATTCGGACACCCATTGGAATTTGGAGTACCTCTTTATTCCAAACATTTCCAATTTCTTGATTTGGAATGGCATGATGCACGAGATTATCGGTTACCAAGCCTATCGAATGGCGGGATATATTTAACGCAAAAAAAATAGTTACAGAAATCATATGGAACAACTCCTGCATCTAATCATTATTGGCATTGTCGTATTTGATTTCATCCTCGAGAGAAGTCTGGAATACATTAATTTAAAACACTTTAGCGAAAGCCTCCCCAATGAACTTACCGAATTTTATGATCAGAAAAGTTATCACAAATCACAAAGGTATTTAATCGCAAACACTCGCCTTGAGTTGATTTCATCCTCGTTTACGTTTGTCATCCTATTACTTTTTTTAATCTTTAACGGCTTCCATTGGATTGACGGACTGATCAACTTATTGACCCATAACCCCTATTTGAAAACCCTGCTATTTTTTGGATGTATTGCCGGCGGAATGGGAATCATCAATTTACCATTCGAATTGATTCAAACTTTTGTAATTGAAGAAAAGTTTGGATTTAACCGCGTCACCCTCAAAACATTCGTTACCGATAAGTTAAAATCTTGGTTTATTGGTGGAATTATTGGTAGCCTTTTGCTTCTCTTTATCCAATGGTCATACCAAAATGGCGGTGATTATTTTTGGCTGTTTGTGATGGCAGGACTTGCTTTTTTTACTGTTTTCATGGCCATGTTTTATACCAGTCTCATTGTACCTTTGTTCAATAAGCTCACCCCTCTGGCTGAAGGCGAATTGAAAACAGCCATTGAAAATTTTACCCGTCAGACCGGTTTTTTAAATCATCGGATTTTTGTCATGGATGGCTCCAAACGAAGCACGAAAGCCAATGCTTATTTTAGCGGGCTGGGACCTCAAAAAAAAATTATTCTATACGACACCTTGATGGATGATTTAACAACGGATGAGATTGTAGGCGTATTGGCTCATGAAATTGGCCACTACAAGAAAAAGCATCTGTACAAAGGCCTTCTGCTTTCCATGTTTCAAATGGCCGTGACCATCTTTTTGCTTTGGTTTGCTTTGAGAGAACCCGCACTTTCAAAAGCATTGGGTGCTACTACAGGTAGTTTCCACATGGGATTGCTGGCTTTTGGCTTGTTATATGCGCCGCTGTCTTTTTTGTTGGGGATTCCCGCCCAATGGGCATCACGCAAGCATGAATATGAAGCAGATTATTTTGCAGCCGTTAACGGATACGGCAATCAGCTTATCAGGGCACTCATGAAACTGTCGGTCAAAAGCCTGGCCAATTTAAAACCCCATCCCTTGTACGTATTCTTTTATTATTCTCATCCCACACTCTTGCAACGCAAGGAGGCCATCGAGAAAATAAAGCATCGACAAGCCTAATAGGAACTTCGTCTAAAACGAAAGAAAGTCAAGGTTGTTTTCACAATAATTTTAAGATCAGTCCATGGGCTGGCAATCATGGCATATTGATTATCCAGAGCAATACGCTCTTCGGGGTTGTATATTTCACCGGCATGAATTTGCCATAACCCGGTAATACCGGCAGGAGCCATAAAACGGTAAGCCCATTCGTCAGTGGTTAAGTATTCTGCTTCGTACAGCGGAAGCGCCCGATTCCCCACAACCGACATATCCCCCTTCAACACATTGTAAAATTGAGGGATCTCATCGAAATGAAACTGACGGATGATTTTTCCTACCCGTGTAATTCGAGGATCATCTTTCACCTTAAAAAACACCTTTTGCAGAAGCTGGCTTTTGCGTAATCGAAGGTAGTGATTTTCACATATTTCAATGCCGTCCATATATAAAAGTGGTGAACAGGGGTGCCCCAATTTTTTACACTCGGGGCACTCTTCTATTTCATTCAACTCTCCAGCCCTTCTGAGCTGATCGAGGTATTCGTTCAGCCCTTCGAGCTTACCAATTTGCTGGTCTGCATGCTGCACCATGGTGCGAAACTTATAAAATGTAAACAAATCGTATCCTGTTCCCACCCGTTGCTGGGAATAAATAATGGGGCCTTTCGATTCAAGCTTGATGGCAATGGCAATTAAAATAATTAAAGGTGAAAAGAAGAGCAAGGCGAAAACTGAAAATACAATATCGAACATTCTTTTCCCCCAGCCTATCCGAAATTCTTTAGGCGACTTTCTTCCCATAAATGTTCTTTTTTGTGCTTTCAATTGTTTTTTGTTCTGATAAAATAAAAGTAACGCCTCAAAATGCCAGAGTTAGTAAGCCTAAAAAACAATTTCCGGCTGAAACCCAGCGGCTCTCATTTCATCCTGATGTTGGTGAACAAACATAACAATTTCTTCGATAGGAATGGTATAAGTGA
>CBETNY010000017.1:0-13420 GCA_965537275.1 uncultured bacterium
TGAAAATTTTCTAAGAGAAATTCCTATCCTTGCAAAATCGGTGCCTTTATTCTGGTTTTTCATTTTCGGTGTGTCGATTTTTTTAAGACCTGCTTGTGCTCAAGCACAAGAGGGGCAAAACCTGCGATTTGTTTTTTACAATGCGGAAAACTTCTTCGATCCACAGTTGGATCAAGTACTGCACTACGATGAGTTTACGCCGCAAGGCTCACGCCATTGGACAACATCACGCTATCATTTAAAAATTCAACACCTGTTTAAAACCCTGATAGCGGTAGGAGAAGGCGAAGCCCCTGCTTTGGTTGGATTTGCAGAAATAGAAAATCGTCATGTGCTTGACGATTTAATTCATCAGAGTCCCTTGGCACAAATTCAATACAACATCATTCATTTCGATTCGCCCGATCCACGAGGCATCGATGTGGGCTGCATTTACCGTCCCGAAAGGCTGACTGTTGACTTTGCCCAAGCCATCAAAGTTGGCATAGGTCATCCGGGCTTCAGGACCCGCGATATTCTCTACCTGAAAATTCACATTAAAACCGATACGCTTCATCTCTTTATCAACCACTGGCCCTCACGCTACGGCGGTTTGATGGAAACCATCGAAAAAAGAAAACGAGCAGCAAACGTATTGATACATTTCATCGATTCGATCACGCTGAAGCAACCCGGAGCCCTGACATTGGTAATGGGTGATTTCAACGAAAATCAAAACGATGAAGCAGTTCAAAGCCTCCTTCAAAGCGGTAACAAAGTCCGGTTAATTCCGCTAAAGCCACAGAGCAAGTATGGCTTAGCCTACGGAAGTATAAAAGGAGGTGGCCAATGGGCTTTGTTCGATCAAATATTTGTTAGCAAGTCGTTAATGAAAAACAGCGGCGAAATGCACGTAAATGGCAAAAGCTTTTATATATTTGATGCTCCTTTCCTTTTGGAAAAAGATGGTAAAAATATGGGCTTAAAACCAAACCGAACTTTTGTTGGATTTAAATACCATGGTGGCTTTAGTGATCACCTCCCTATTTTTGTGGACCTGATGGTTACCAAAACAGCGCAACCATGAAAAAATCATTTACCATCTTGCTTTTTACCGGATTAGTGTTGATAATCATGCTCTTATCGGCCTACATCACTCGAGATCAGTGGGTGGGATACCTCATCAAACAGGAGGTTTTTGACAAAAGCAAAGGAAAGGTCAATCTCACTTTCAAACAAATTGAACTGGATATTTTTCATGAGCACTTAAGCCTGACGGAACCCGTATTGGACTACAAAGATGTTTTCATCAACACGAAGGATTCGGTGCAATTGGCACAATCATCTTTTAAAAAATTAACCATTTCAAAGATTTCCTTTTGGGATTTTATTCAAAACAAACAGATTATTTGTGAAAAGTTATATTTGGAAAAGCCCGATTTTGTTCTTCACCAACCCGATTCGATTCGACGAAAGACCGCCTCTTCGTTTGATCCCGGATCAGTATTAAGCATCCTCGAGGCACAACAGATTTCTCATGTTGGCATTCAATTTCTCATAAAGAAAACCCAAATTGATTTTGGAAAGATTAAACTGGTACAAAACCAATCGAAAAATGAGCACGGTTCAACCGAATATAAAATTTCCATTAAAAATCTGGGAACGCCTCTCGACAAAGAAACACCCGACAGCTTAAATGTGGTAGGATACGATCAATTGGAAATTAAACTCAATAAGTTGCATCGTTATTCGGTAAAAGGCAACCTCAATTTAAAGATTGATTCAGCTTATTACAATTCACAACACAAACATTTTATCGTCCATGGTTTTCACTTTTCGACACTGAAAAAAGGCAAGCAGAAACAGCCTAAAATCAACATGCAAATTAACTGGATCGATTTTATCGGTCTGCACCTTAACGAGCTGAATCCACAAGCCAAAGAAATCCATTTTCGAAAATTAAAACTTATCGGGGGAACCATCACCTGGAAACAAACCCCTTTGGCAAAAAACAAAAAGAGAAAAACCTGGTCCACCGCAATAAAATCCTATACGGGAATTGTTTTAGACACCCTGATTGGGAAGCACATTCACTTGTTCCAATTAAATCAGCATGAGGATACCCTGTTACGGATGAAACGGATGAATTTCGATTTCAACAAAATCAAACTTACCCGGGCCTTTTTCAAAAAACCCTTTCAAAACCTACAATATGATGACCTTGTATTCAGCGCACAATCATGGTATTATCAGGATACTGACCGAAATTGGAATTTAAAAGGTGAGAAGATTGCATACCAACAAAAGGGGCAGGTTTTATCCATCGAAATCCCTCAATGGACCAAGCCGGAGCATCACAAAACGCTATTTCGTGCAAACAAAATAACAGCCAAAAACTTTTCCTTAAAAAAATTGCAAAAAAACCGGAACCAACAGCTCCGGCTTATTTTCGATCATGCCTTTATTGATTTTAACCTTGACAGTCTGAAATTCACCCCCAGGCAAAGTAAATCATCCATCCGGTTACAGTCATTAAAACTTCAGCAACTGCTAATAAAACAGAGCAAGATGCAATTGGAAGCGAAGCAGAGCCGAATCAATTTTGATGGCCTCAATTTGTATCTCGACGGTTTTAAATCCGATCAATTGTTTGCCGACAATCCTGGATTGGTATACGACACCCTATTTTTTAAAGTCAAAAAAGGGACTTTTGATTCCGATTCGAGTCATCAGCATGCTTCGGCGAAAAACCTTCAATTTCAAAATAAAAAACTTTCGCTGAAGAATTTTATTTATCTGCACGATTCGGTTCAACTGGAAAAAAGCCTTCGTATTCCGGCTACAAGCATTACCCACCTGAACCTCAATGCTCTTCTATTTCACCATAAAATTTTGGCCGGCGGGGCCTATTTCTACAAACCTCATTTGCGTTTAAACAGGAACGACAGCCTCTCCGTTGTGGATACTTCTCAATTTATTAAACAGACCATCGACCGGCTTCCTTTAAAAATTTACTGTGCTTATGTGCGCATCAGGAAAGGCAATATTTCCTATCGTGCAAACAGCGTCAGTGGAGGCGACAGCTTGTTTTTTCAATCGGATATGGATTTGAAATGGCACCGCTTTCGTTGGGGATACGGAAACGCTACCCTCTCAAAACCAATGAAATGGGATTTTAAACTGTATCATACTCGTTTTGTGAAGGGTCGGATTTACGGCAATATCAGCGAGATGAATGGCAACAGCAGTGAGAACCGTCTTAATATTCAAGACCTAACGCTTAATAAACAGGGAATGTCCACCCAATTGTTCCATGTAAGCCTCCCCGAAATTGACTTTAAAAAAATAGACCTGCCCACTTTGTTTTCATCCGACACTTTGGCCTTTGACACATTAACCATTCAAAACGCCCGCATCACCCTTCCCCTGCCTCAATTCGGTCAATTAAACGCCTCTTCCGGATTACCAAAATGGGTTTTAAGCTATGACGGGCTATTACTGAATCATGCTAATTTTACTTTTACAAAAGAGAATACCGGTTCTTTTACCAAAATTGAAGGCAACCAACTTCATCTGTTTTACCATCCCTATTTGCGACATCCTTTCCAGAGAGTTAATGATGCGTCGAACCTGCTCTCAAACTGGGACATTTCTCTTGGTAAAATCATCCTCACGGATACCCTAAAGGATTTCAAAATGGTTGCCGACCGGATTGAATTGCAGTCAAAAGCCAATCAATTATCTGTTCGGCGATTGGTCGGAAGCAATTTTGCAAACGGTATTCCAACCGAATCTTTATCAGGTCTTTATCAGCATTTCCAATTTGAAAAAATACAACTTAACGGACTGAACCTCAACGGAACGAAGGATTACCAATTGAACATTAAAACCGTTTCAATCCCACGTCTTTGGTATAATTTTATCAACGAGCAGGATCAGCAAAACAAAAGCAAAACCTTTTTAGGCAGCATCAACCTCCCATCCAATTTCACTTTCCTGAACCGCATCCACATCGACAGCACCCATTTTGCAGAGGTGAATCTTTCATACCAGTACCAACATCGCACTAAAATTATTCAGGCTGATAGTTTGAAGGTCTTCACAAGAAACATCCAGCTGGTACGCACCGATGAAATCGCCACAAAAACGCCCTACCTATTTTCCACCATGATGATCGACCTCAATGGAAAACGAATTATCAGTGGTGACAGTTTGTACAGTTTCCAAACCCGTGACATCCGGATAGACCTGCCAAACAGGCAAATCCGTCTTGATTCGCTATCAATTATTCCCTTATTGGGGCGAAAGGATTTCTTTAAAAAATCGATTTACCAAACCGACCGCGTGACGGTTTACGGACGTAGTATTTCGTTTAATAATTTCGATTTGAACCAAATAGTCCAAAGGCAACGCTTCGATTTGGGAAGTTTACAATTCGACCATTTTAATATGCTGTTTCAAAGAGATAAATCGTATCCTTTGGCTGATGTGGTCAAACCCTTACCCATAGAAAGCCTGCAACGTATTCCCATTCAATTTTATGTGGACTCTATCCAGTTGCGCAACAGTCAGCTCTCCTATTACGAATACAATGCAAAATCGCGCCAACCCGGCATTTTCTTCGTTGACAATTTCAATTTACACCTTCTCAACGTTACCAATGATTTGGCACATATCGATTCTACCCTGGTTCTCAAAGTACATGGCGGAGGTAAAATGATGAAACAAAGCGATTTGAATTTTGCTTTGGTTATGCCCTACTTCGCACCCCGACATCAGTTTTGGTTTTCGGGACACACCGGCCCTGTGGATTTGAGTCAATTCAATTCGTTGACGCAAAACACCATGGGAATTGGGGTTGTTTCAGGAAAAGGGAATGCTGAAATTCCGTTTGTTACCGGAAATGATGAGTTTGTCAAAGGAAGTATGTATTTCCTCTATCGTAATTTAAAGCTGCGCTTATACAACCGGAAAAAGGCAAAGATGAACAAGGGAATCGGTAGTCCGTTTGTTAATTTTATGCTCAACAACCTCATGATTCGGTCGAACAACTCAAGTTTCTTGACACATCCCCGCAAGGGCATCATTTATTACGAACGCGATCCACGCAAATCATTTATCAATTATATTTGGAAAAGCAGCTTAAGCGGTATGCTATCCACTCTTGGCTTTAACAACAAGCAGCAAAGACAAGGAAAAAGGGAAGAGAAAAAAGCCAGTAGGCATGAAAAATAAATTATTCACAAACCATGAAAAGATTTTTTAAAATTTTAGGTCCCGGATTGCTCTACGCAGGAGCTGCCATTGGTGTTTCACATCTTGTACAATCGACACGGGCAGGAGCCATGTTTAATTTTGACTTGCTTTGGGTTTTGATTGCCGCCAATTTATTAAAATATCCCTTTTTTGATTTCGGCGTCAGGTATGCCACGGCTACCCACGAAAACCTGGTAGATGGATATGCCCGCATAGGGCGATGGGCAGTGATCTTATTTACACTTTTGACCGTTGTATCCATGTTTATCATCCAGGCGGCCGTCACGGTAGTAACCGCGGGATTGTTTGCCTATATTTTTCACATCAATATCAGTATCACCGCACTGACCGCCATCATCCTGCTATTGGCCATCCTTACGCTTGCCTTCGGAAAGTATTCGTTTCTCGATAAGTTGATGAAATTCATTATCATTCTGTTATCGATTTCCACGGTGATTGCCGTATTTGCCGCCCTGGGTATTCACAAAACCATCCAACCCGACTTTTTAGTAAACTTTGAATGGACCGACAAGGCAGACATTTTCTTTCTGATTGCTTTTGTGGGATGGATGCCGGCCCCCATTGACATCTCGGTTTGGTCATCCATTTGGAATCTTGAAAAAACAAAGGAATTGGGCTTTACAC
Organism: uncultured bacterium; assembly: GCA_965537275.1. Taxonomy (GTDB): domain Bacteria; phylum Bacteroidota; class Bacteroidia; order Bacteroidales; family F082; genus Sulfidibacterium. The sequence continues at coordinate 5,881 of CBETNY010000017.1, forward strand.
CCAGTTTGAAGGAGGCCCTGGCGGAATTTCGGTTTGGGTATATCGGTACCGCCGTATTGGCCATGGGATTTTTAGCTTTGGGAGCACTCATTATGTACGGAACCGGTCAACAGTTTTCACCCAAAGGAACCACCTTTGCCGGACAACTTATTCATATGTACACCACCAGTATTGGTTCATGGTCGTACTGGATTATCTCTATCGCTGCTTTTACCACAATGTTGAGTACTACCATTACGGTGCTGGACGCATATTCACGTGTACTCACACCGGTTTCCCGTTATTTTATTCCCCGATGGAAATTCATCAACGACAATAAGCTGAGCTGGGCATGGCTTGCCCTGATGTTGGTGGGCACCCTGGTAATTGTTTTGTTTTTTGCTACCTCGATGCACCGAATGGTGGATATGGCCACAACCCTGTCTTTTGTTTTTTCACCGGCCCTGGCATGGTTGAATTACCGGGTGGTAACAGCGAAAGATTTTCCGCAAGAGGCCAAACCGGGTTGGTTCTTAAAACTACTTTCGTGGTTGGGCATTCTTTTCTTTGTAGTTTTTACCATTGTTTACCTGGGTTGGCGTTATTTTATTTAGCCGGTAACACAAAACCGGGTTTAAGCAATAAGCGAACAATTTCGTTCAAGGTTAAAATACTGTGTGGTTTGACAAGCTTAATGGCTTCCAAAGGCATGGTTTTGCTTTCCGCATCTTCCGGATCTTGAACAATGGTATACCCACCTCTATTTTTCACGGCAAGTAATCCTTCGGCGCCATCGGAATTGGCTCCCGTTAGGATAATCCCAATGAGCGACGACCCAAAAGTGTCGGCTGCAGAATCGAAAAGCACATCGATGGAAGGTCGCGAATAATTGACTTTTTCATCGGCAGATAACGACAAAGTATGATCATATTCAACAAGCAAATGATAGTCGGGAGGCGCAATATAGGCTGTCCCCGGCAACACCTTTTCCTTTTCGTCAGCCTCTTTTACCCGTATTTGAGAAGCTTCGTTCAGCATGGTCGACATATAGCTATCCGATTGAGGGCTGATATGCTGCACGATAAGGACAGGACACGGATAATCCTTTGGCAGCGCCGGCAACAGCGTTTTTAATGCGCTTAAACCGCCTGCAGAAGCGCCAATAACAATGGCCCGGTATTTAGGATGCTTATTCAATTTTCTTTTTATAGATTTTCATATTCGAATCGACCGTTTTATATTTTAAGGCAATGGGAGAAAACTGTAAGGTCTCCTTTGAACCCAAACCAATAAAGCCTCCTTTCACCAAACTGTCATCAAAAAGATGCAATACCTGGTTTTGTAAATCCCGGTTAAAATAAATGAGTACATTCCGGCAAATAATCATGTTGACTTCCGCAAAAACCGCATCGGTAACCAAATTATGGACCGCAAAAACCATTTGTTTTTTCAGTGATTGATTAAAGATGACCGAATCGTTGCTGGCATGATAATAATCCGAAAAGGAAGCTTTTCCCCCGGCCTGCTGATAATTGGCCGTATAATCCTTAATGTTTTTGATGGGATAAATTCCCTTTTTGGCCTGCTGAATAACGTGTGAATTGAAATCGGTAGCATAGATTTGTGTCCTGTCGTACAACCCCTCTTCTTGTAACAAAATAGCAAACGAATACACTTCCTCACCCGTAGAACATCCTGCATGCCAAACCTTTATGAAAGGATACGTTTTTAAGATAGGAATCACATTTTTCCGAATGCTTTGATAGAAAGCAGGATTCCGGAACATTTCGGTCACATTGATACTGAAATCACGAATTAAGGCATCAAAACAAAGCGGATCGTGCAGGATTTTATGTTGTAATTCACTGATACTTTTCACGCCGGCTTGCACCATTCGATGTCGCACGCGGCGTTTGATATGGGCACGACTGTAGCCTCTGAAATCGTATCCATACTGCAAAAAGATGGCCTGCAACAGAAGTTCAAGTTCTAAGTTTTCAGTAGACTCCTGCGCTTGTTTGTCGAACCCGCTGCTTATGTATTCACCCGTATTTCCCATTACTGATACAACCAAACCCTGAGCAACGAAACCAATTTTTCTTTTTCAACCGGTTTCGATAAATATTCGTTGGCCCCTGCAGCAATACATTTTTCACGGTCACCTTTCATGGCCTTGGCCGTGAGTGCAATAATGGGCAATTTTTCAAACTTTTTATTCTTTCTGATTACGCGCATGGCCTCATATCCATCCATTTCGGGCATCATAATATCCATCAACACCAAATCGATCTCATCGGCATGTTTCTCCAACTTTTCAATCCCTTCACGACCATTTTTACCCACAATAACCTTCATGGCATACGATTCGAGGACACTGGAAAGCGCGAAAACATTTCGCATATCGTCATCAACGAGCAACACCGTTTTTCCTTTCAGAATATTTTCGCTGCCTTGTCCCTGCTTCAGCATATTTTTCTTCTCACTACCGAGCTCACTTTCAACCTGATGCAAGAATAAGGTAGTCTCATCGAGCAGACGTTCAAACGAATGAGCCCCTTTCAGGACAATACTTTGGGAATACTTTTTCAGCTTGTCGTTCTCCTCTTGGGTCAATTCGTGTCCGGTATAAATCACCACCGGAACTTTTCGAGCCTGCTCGCTATCCTGAATTTTCTCAAGTACCTCAAAGCCGCTCATATCTTTTAATCCCAAATCAAGAATCATACAGTCAAAATGATCCTTTTCAAGCTGCTGAATAGCCTCGGAGCCATTGTCAACGGCAAGAATCTCAACATCATTACCTTTGAGTAATTCTTCAATACTTTTCCGGGTAATTTCCTCATCTTCGACCACCAACAATTTTTTTAAGGCTTGGGTGGAAATTTTTTCCAGCTTTTCAAAAACTTCATCAATTTGCTCACGGTTTACCGGCTTGGTTAAATAACCGACGGCTCCCATTTTTAAGACATCGATGTCGAAATCTTTGGCTGAGATAACATGTACCGGAATGGAGCGCGTCTTTGGATTTTCTTTCAACAGTTCCAATACATTTTTCCCATCAATTCCGGGCAAACCCATATCCAGCACTATGGCATCCGGTTGATAATAGTCGGCATGATACAATCCGGTTTCACCATCCGGCGCCTGAATCACTTTATAGCCGTGGTCATGAGCCAAACTTTTCAACACATCCGAAAAAGCCTCGTCATCTTCAATCACTAACAATTTTTTATCATTCTCGTTCATCAAATAACGATCGTCTTTGTGGATAGGAATATCGGCATCGGAAACCACCATGGCACCGACACTTGTTTTTTCATGTATTGGTTCTGTTTTCAGCATGGTTTGTGCCACTGCTTTTTCTTCATCTGTCAAACCATTCGCTTCGTATTTAAGCGGTAGATACAAAATAAATTCGGAACCTTTACCGGGCTCACTTTTCAACTCCATGGCACCACCCAGTAGTTGTGAAAAGCTTCGCGAGATACTCAGCCCCAGCCCCGTACCACCATATTTCCGACTGGTGGTACCATCGGCTTGTTTAAAGGCTTCAAAAATGACCTCCTGCTTATCTTCCGGAATACCGATACCCGTATCAGCCACCGAAATAGCCAGGGCCTGCTCTCCTTTTATCCCCAAATTCTTTATTTTATTCTTATCCTTTTCCTGACGCATCCGCAAAGTGATGCTCCCCTTTTCAGTAAATTTTATCGCGTTGGATATCAAATTTTTAATAACCTGCTGAACTTTTTGCACATCGGTTTCAATAAACTCAGGCAAAGGCTCTACTTTGTCGATTTTTAACGCAAGTCCTTTTCTTTCGACAATTGGTTTAAAACTATTTTCAACATCAGCGGCTAAATCGTCGAGATATACCTTTTCAACCGTTACATCGATTTTCCCTGATTCAACTTTTGACAAGTCGAGGATATCATTTATCAGGTTTAACAAATCGATACCGGAGGAGTTAATTGTGCGGGCAAACTCTTTTTCCTTGTCGTTGAGATGATTGTTTTTATCTTCGTTAAGCAATTGCGACAGCACGATAATGCTGTTGAGCGGCGTACGCAATTCGTGGGACATATTAGCAAGAAATTCAGATTTATAACGATTGGTTTGCTCCAAATCGCGGGCTTTTTTCTCAATTTCTTTCCGGGCTTCTTCCAGTTCTTTATTTTTCCTTTTGATGGCATCGCGCTGAATTTCGAGGGCCTTGGTCCGTTCTTCCAGCTCCTCGTTGGTGACTTTCAATTCTTCCTGCTGGGTTTGCAGGTTTTCTTCGGAACGTTTGAGCGCCTCGGTTTGTTCGCGCAGTTCTTCGTTGGCCTGGCGAAGCTCCTCTTGCTGCACCTCTAAAATTTTTGCCTGTTCCTGTGTTTGCATCAGCAATTGGCGGACTTTCAGATGCGATTGCAGGGTAATGACAGCCAAAGCAAGGTCCTGAACGGCCATATCAAGAAATTGCAATTGCAATGGGGTAAACGGATTAACAGAGGCCAGCTCCATAATTCCAATAACATTCTCTTCAAAAGTAAAAGGAACGACAACCAAAGCACGTGCGGTTTGTTTGCCGGGTCCCAGGTCAATTACCGGTAAATCATCCTGTTCGGAGGCCTGAACCAAAATACGTTTCTTGTCTTTAAAAGCCTGTCCCACCAATCCTTCACCACTGCGATAAAGCCGTTGGATGGTTTGGCTATCCTCGTCAACAGCAAATCCGGAGGTATACTCAAGTTGTTGTTTTTCTTCGTTATACAAATAAACCAGACCCAGTTGAGCATCGAGGTAATGGGCAAAAAAGCTAACGATGGCGCTGCTGAGCTCTTTAATTTCGTTTTTACCTTTTAAAACGCCATCGAGGTCATTCAAACCACTCTTTAACCAATCTTCAGTTTTAAATTTTTCATCATTTTTCCGCAAGGTTTCGGTCATCTTGTATAAAGCCTTTCCCAGCGAATCGTTTTCACTTCGGGGCTTAATCAGGGTGCTGTAATCGCCCTCAACAATCCGGTTGGCCTGATTAACCACCGACCGAAAACTTTCGACCATTTTGTTAATCGATTGCGCCAGCACATCCTCCTTACTTCTTTCTTCGACAGTTTCACTAAAATCGCCTTTGGCCACCAATTTGGCCACCGACGAATAGGTTTTTAAAGCAGCCACCAATTTATTAAAGGTATCCTTCATCTCGCCAATCTCATTTTGAGGAGCTTTGATATCTTTCTCGACCAGATAACCGGTAGAGATTTGCTTACCCCACGAAGAGAGGGCCTTGATGGGATTTACGAACCACCGGGTTACCAAAATGGAGATAAAAACAACAATAAGAATGGTAATCAGGAAGCTAAGTTTCACGATATCGGAAAGTTGACGGGCATAAGCAAAGGCTTCCGAATGCGAGATTTCTTCCACAAGAGCCCAATGTACGCCATATTTTTCGAGTTGACTTAAATTACGGTAAATACCCAGCACCCAGGTACCCTTTCCGTCGGTATCGTAAGTGGTTACCCGCTCTTCATCCAATTCGTTACTTTTTAGATAGGCTTTATCATCGCGGTGTTGAATAAAATCACGCCAGGAGAGTGTTTTTTTATTGCGTATCTTTTTGGAAAGAATATCACGGGTGCTCCCAAAGCGTGTGGCAGAACGGAGATATAGATCTTGACCAATCAGATAGGCCTGTCCGGTTTTTCCGTAACCGGCTTCTTGTTGCAAAATATTGTTGATGCTTTTCATGGTAATTTGCAGTGCCAGCGTTCCCATCGTTTCGCCCTGCTTGTTTTTTACCGGTAGCACAAAAAATCCTGAGATAATTCCCATGCTTGGTGCATAATGCTCAAGATCGGAAAAAAGCATTTTCCCCTCTTCCTGACATTGTTTTACCGTTAAGGCGAACTTTGTTTGCTGTAAATCACCTGTATATAAACTTCTACCCAGGTCAGAGTCGTCACGTGTTCGGAAAAGAACATTTCCCTTATTATCAATGAAAAGCAGGTCGTAAAACCCCTGCAGCGAGAGCGAGGGTTTAATTTCGGGCAGGATGCCGTCCACATCGGATTTCCACAATTTGGATTCCACAAATTTCTTAGCAGGTTGCCCGCTGGTGCGATAATCATTGAGTAACTGTTCAAATTGCTGTCGTTTATGGATCGACTTAGAAGTTATTTCCAAATAATCGCTGGCTTCGTTAAAAAAAGTATAGATATATTTTAAACGAAGTTGTGAAGATGAATTAAGCGATTTTTCCGCTACGATGGTCAAACCCTGATAGGCATTCAGAAAGTTAATAAAACTAACGGTGGCCAGCGGAACAAAGGAGATGGCCAAAAACCAGATAAACAATGATTTACCAACCCCGATATTGCGCCATGTACGCAACGAGTATTTTAGCCGTTCCCACTTACCGGCTTCGTTATAATCAATAAAATCTTCCTTGTTTTCTACCATGGTTGTAACGTTTGGCTTAATCTTTATTATAAAATTTATCTACCACAAGGTATAACTCATCGGGCCGTACCGGTTTTGAGAGATAATGATCCATACCAACAGCCAGGCATTTTTCCTTATCCCCTTTCATGGCGTGTGCAGTCATTGCGATAATCGGAATATGGGTATTCAGTTGTTCCTCTAACTTTCTAATCAGCTGGGTTGCTTCCAGGCCATCCATTACCGGCATTTGAACATCCATTAAAATCATAAAAAAGTCATGCGGGTTTTCCGAAAACAATGCCACAGCTTCTTTTCCATTTTCAGCAACGCGAACCTTATAGCCTTTTCTCTCCAAAAACTGGGTGATTACTTTCCGGTTAATCAACTGGTCTTCGGCCACTAAAATTTCTTTGGTCAAATCAAAAGGAAGTGAAATTTGTTCAGGATGGTCTTCTTTGGCTTTGGTTTTATTCATCACCTTATTAATTTCAGCCTCCACCAGGTCATCACGGCTAACTCCTTCAAGAAAATTTTTAAGATCAACCTGCAGAACCGGTTTCAGCAAATAATCCTGATGATTTGACTTAATCGCTTCCTCCAAATCTTTTCCCAATTTATTTTTCGAAAGCCAAACGATACGGCAGTCCTTATCACCGATGACTTCTTCCAATACGGGAATCATTTTTGAAACCGACCGATGTTCCAAATCACTATCCACAAATACGACATCAAAGTCCTCTTTTTCTAACCATTCAACCGCTTCCTGCAGGCGGGTAGCCGATTTCGACTTAATTTTCCAGTAAGCAAGCAATTTTTCCAACACCTTGTTGGCCTCGTCAAAATCATCAACCAGGAGTGCTTTTTTATGTTTTAATGCGGGTTTTGGTTTAATTTTTTTAGGATAAAGTTTTTCACTTTTAACCAGCATATTCAAAGTAAAGTAGAACCGGCTTCCTGAGCCCACTTCACTTTCAAGTTGAATTTCACCCCCCATCAGGTTGACCAATTTGCGGGCAATATTGAGCCCCAATCCGGTACCACCCGATTTTCTGGTTACAGAAACATCAGCCTGGGTGTATTGGTCAAATAAAATTTTCTGTTTTTCAACCGGAATTCCTTCGCCGGTATCGAG